>NZ_JAYEXN010000015.1:0-82481 GCF_044435015.1 Ochrobactrum sp. S1502_03 | reverse complement strand
TGCTGCTGCCGCCCTTATCGCTGGCGGTAGTTATGTCGCCGGAAAGCTATCAGGCAGGGCCAGCATCGAAACCAAGATCGAAAGGCAGAACAATGAAGCCACAGGCAAAGCTCTGGACGCTGCTCATTCTTATGATGAGTGCATTGACGCTGGCGGGGTGTGGACATTCAGGACCGGCAAATGTGAGTGGCGTCCGTAGCGTTCTTGGAACTGATTTGCTCGGCGCGCGCGGCGCAACTGACGCGGATCAGCGAAAGATCGATCGCACTATCGTTCGAGGCTGCGCCGGTGGCGTCTGGTCAAAAGACGAATGCGCGAAGCATGATGAGAAATAAGAGGGGCAACGGTCAGTGATGAATGATCCGTTTACTGAATACGGCCTGAAAACTTCGGTGCTTATCGCTGGCTTTGCAGGGGGCATACTTCGCGCATTATCCCGTAAGAAGGCATCTATGCGGGAAACGATAGCTTCGCCTATCTGTGGTGCATTGGCGGCGGGTTATCTCACCGGCCCGATTGTGCATTATCTCAGAGCTATGAACTTTCCACTGCCACCGGATGACGGTTCCAATGTCGGGCTTCATGCAGCTGCATTTGTTGTTGGTGTCTGCGGCATGTGGATCAGTGATGCTCTGTTCGAGATCATCACCGAGCGGTTTAAGAGGAACGAATGAGCAGGACAGAAGAATGGGAGTTGATGCCCAAAGACAGAACAAAGTCTGTAAACTAATTGTAAACTGGAAGTTTTCTGTTCAGCGGAATTTAGCGTATCTTATTGAAAAGATTGGTGGGTGATGTAGGGATCGAACCTACGACCCGCTGATTAAGAGTCAGCTGCTCTACCAACTGAGCTAATCACCCACTCGCTTCTCCGAGGCAGCGGCCCCGGTGAGGTGAGCGGTTCTATAAAGGCCGCTTTTGTCTGTGTCTAGCCTTCAATCGAAAAAAATCGAAAAAAAATTGGTTTGGTTTTAGAAAGCCCGGAAATGCGCGGTTTTGTGATCGGTTAGGCTTACACGCATTTCGCGTATAGATGATAAACAATCGCCTTGATTGCTGAAAGCGGACTTTTATGCGGAATCAATTTGGTTATGATTCTGTTTTGAAACATTTTTTTGATCGGGCGTTGTAACGTCGCTGCGGAGTTTCCATATCCACAAGGCTCAATCTGGCTATTCAAAAGCAGAACAGGCATGATTTTCGCTGCAAATGTCGCACGTATGTCATCAATTTTTGATGCTTGTCTGGATGCTTAAGGATATAAAAGACTTGATTGACTGATATGATTTTTATCATTGAGCAAAATGCCGAAAGCGTTTGTGACGCGCAGGCAGGCGAGGGGTTCATGCACCGGGTTATCCTCGTTTCAGAAAACTCGAAGTGCCCCCAAGATCGGGGCGTGCTTCAAAATCCGGTTCGCGGCATTTTGAGGACGGAATGGAAAGCATAATTAGCGATCTCGGACAGTTCATTTCCGATCATCGGGTATGGGCGGGTCCGATCGTGGGCGTGATAGCCTTCGGCGAGTCTCTCGCTATTATTGGAATGTTCATTCCGGCCACGCCAATCATGCTCGCAATTGGCGGTCTGGTTGGCGCTGGTATCGTCGAACCCTGGCCAATCATCATCGGTGCAATCATCGGTGCCGTAATTGGTGATATTGTTTCCTATTTTCTTGGCTGGTGGCTTGGTCGCAGTGTTATTCATAAGTGGCCATTGAATAAACACCGCAGCGGTGTTGCGCGTGCGCGTTTGCTGTTCCGCCGCTATGGTTTCTCTGCCGTGTTCCTTGGGCGCTTCTTTGGCCCCGTGCGTTGTACCGTTCCGATGGTGGCGGGCATGATGTCGATGGATCAGAAACGTTTTCAGACGGCGAATGTGCTTTCTGCGATGGTTTGGGCTCCGCTCATGTTTCTGCCGGGCTGGCTGGCTGGTCGTGGAATGGGTATTTTTGCCAAAATGGACCGTGACCATATGTTCTGGTTCGTTATTGGCATCACCGCCGTTACGATTGTCGCGACGGTGATCGGGATGCGATTCTTCAAGGCGCGTCCACGCCGTGAACGTAAGCGTGGCGTGCAGGTTTCTCCTGCTGAATAGATATGGTCTTGCGTGCGCGCTTTGTGTCTGCATAATACAGCGCTCATACGTTCAAATGACAACATGGCATTGAGGGGCACGCAACGTGTCCGGTTCATGTCTTTTTAAAAGGTTCATCGCGCTTTATGCCCGGCGACAGTCCTGACGATTCGTCTTCACGAAGTCCCGCTCCCATTCCGGGAGCATCGGACCTAAAAGGCTTTGAACTTATTCACGCCGTTTGCAATTTCCTCATACCGTTCTGCGTTTCAGCGGTTCGGAAGGGAAATGCATGCGGCGTTTTTTCTCTTTTTTCTTTTCGTTGATTTTATAGGAGCCGACACATCATGGACTGGTCCATGGACTGGATTGCCGACCCCAATGCCTGGATAGGTCTGGTGACATTGGTGGTGCTTGAAATTGTTCTTGGCATCGACAATCTCGTCTTTATCGCAATTCTGGCCGATAAACTTCCGCCGCATCAGCGCAATCGTGCGCGTATTGTCGGCCTCACGCTGGCGCTTGTGATGCGCCTTGTGCTGCTTGCATCCATTTCCTGGATCGTGACGCTGCGCGAGCCATTGATTACCGTAATGGAGCTTTCTTTCTCCGGTCGCGATATTATCATGCTTATTGGTGGTCTTTTCCTGCTCGCCAAGGGCACAATGGAACTGCATGAGCGGCTTGAGGGCGCGCATGGTCCGAAGAATACGCGTGTTGTGCATGCGATCTTCTGGCAGGTTATCGTTCAGATCGTCGTGCTTGATGCCGTCTTCTCGCTTGATAGCGTGATCACCGCTGTTGGTATGGTGCAGCATTTGCCGGTGATGATGATTGCCGTTGTTATCGCTATTGGTGTGATGATGCTGGCTTCGCGTCCGCTTATGGATTTCGTTAACAAGCATCCGACCGTTGTCATCCTCTGTCTCGGCTTTTTGATGATGATCGGTTTCAGCCTCGTTGTCGAAGGTTTCGGCTTCCATATTCCAAAGGGCTATCTCTATGCCGCTATTGGCTTCTCGGTGCTGATTGAGGCCGCCAACCAGATGGCACGCAAGAACCGCGAGAAGCTGGTGACAACCAACGACTTGCGTGAGAGAACCGCTGGTGCTGTGCTTCGTCTGCTCGGGGGTCAGCGCGATGACAATCCGCTCTCGGATACGGTCGATGTCATCGCCCAGCAAACGGCTGCCAGTGACGTTTTCCTGCCCGAAGAGAAGGAAATGATCCGTGGTGTTCTCGATCTTGCTGATCGTTCCGTGCGCTCGATCATGTCGCCGCGCAATGAAGTCGAATGGCTTGATCTGGATGAAGACGAAAATGAACTGCATCAGGCGATCCGTGGACTTTCGCATTCGCGTGTTGTGGTGGCGCGCCGACAGGTCGATGAATTTGTTGGTGTGGTGCTGGTGAAAGATTTGCTGCTCGACATGAGCGATCGCAAGCCAATCAATTGGGACAATGTGGTCAAGCAGCCGCTTGTTGTGCATGAAAATGCCAATGTGCTTCGGGTTATGGAGCAGCTTCGTGTTTCGCCGGTCCAGTTGGCCGTGGTGGTCGACGAGCACGGTTCGTTCGAAGGCGTGGTGACACCGACCGATGTGCTGGAAGCCATTGCGGGTGAATTCCCTGATGAGGACGAGGAAGCCGCGGTGGCGGAATCGGACGGAATGGGCGGCTATCTTGTTGATGGCTTTACCGATATTCGCCGCCTTAGCAGCATACTTCAGCGTGATCTCGTTGATGACAGCGATCGTTACACCACGCTTGCCGGCTATATTCTCTGGCACCTTGGTCATTTGCCGCTTGGCGGTGAACATTTTGTGGCAGATGGATATGAGTTCTCTATTGAAGCCATGACGGGGCGGCACATCGAGAAAGTACGGATCAGGCCGGTTGACGATTATACGCTGTAAGCCGGAATAATTTTGCGGGCATCCTCGCGATGCTTGCAAAATATTTCGTTCTGTAAACTCCGATAAAATCAGTATGATATTGACTTTAATGCGCAAGCCTTCAAAATTAACACATTGTTCATTGTTGCGGCTTGAGCGCGATTTGATCTGATTGAATCAGATCTTCGCTTCGTTCGGATAGGACGTAAGTTCCAAGTCGCTGCTTTGAATAGCTGCTCGCGAAATGGGCGCGAACTGGAGGATTTATGAAGCGCAAATTAAACTTGCTGGCTCAAAGCTTAGAAAATGCTGTGCTGGGCGTGGCGGCCGGTCTCGCACAGCCCTGGGGTAAGATGAAGTTGAATGCTGAGGAAATTGCTGAACGCCGTCGCCATCGCCTTGACCGCGGGGAGCAAAGTTTTCTGTGGTGCTGGCAGCATCGCGGTTTTTGGTGAGATTGAGAGCAGATCCCGAAAAGTGTGAAACAGTCCTTGGCTCAGATGCGCTCTCAACCAAGAAAAAATTTCGAAGGCCGGAGGCGAAAGCTTCCGGCTTCTCTATTTCTGTTTCGCCTCTTGTTGCTTTCATGGAAAATTTTTCTCATGCGTTTTTTGCATAGAGGCAAGATTTCCAAGAATGGTTTTAAAAGTAGTTTATATATTTAAATCAATGATTTAGGTTGCTTATTGCTCTTCTCCATGTAGATTTATTTCCCAATAAAGACCGAGTTATGGGTCCTTTGTGTACGCAAAGGGAGAAGGGTGCGGATTATGAAGAAAATTATTCTATATGCGGCGGTTGCGCTTGGTTTGGGTGCTGCCCCGGTTCAGGCACAAGAGCAGCCTCATGATATTCTCAATGTTTCTTATGACATTGCGCGCGAGCTTTATGAGCAGGTGAACAAGGCCTTTGTGGCTGACTGGAAAACCAAGACGGGGGAAGATCTCACCGTTAATCAGTCTCATGCCGGTTCATCCAAGCAGGCACGCTCCATTCTGGAAGGCCTTGAAGCGGACGTTGCGACCTTTAATCAGGTAACCGATGTGCAGGTTCTCCATGACAAGGGTGGTTTGATCCCCGCTGACTG
The DNA here is from genome assembly GCF_044435015.1 of Ochrobactrum sp. S1502_03. Taxonomy (NCBI): domain Bacteria; kingdom Pseudomonadati; phylum Pseudomonadota; class Alphaproteobacteria; order Hyphomicrobiales; family Brucellaceae; genus Ochrobactrum; species Ochrobactrum sp. S1502_03. The sequence goes on along the minus strand of NZ_JAYEXN010000015.1, from coordinate 77,420 downwards.
GCAGAAGCGTTTGCCGAATAATTCCTCGCCTTATTATTCATTCCCGGCGTTTCTGGTGCGTGAAGGCAATCCAAAGGGCATCAAGAACTGGGACGATCTGGCTCGCGACGATGTGAAGGTAGTCTTCCCTAACCCTAAGACCTCCGGCAATGCGCGCTACACTTATCTCGCAGCCACCGCCTATGCCAATGAAGCGTTCAAGGGTGATCAGGAAAAGGTTCACGCATTCATCGGTAAAATCTTCAAGAATGTTCCAGTGTTTGATACGGGCGGTCGTGGTGCAACGACGACCTTTGCCGAACGCGGCATTGGCGATGTTTTGGTGACGTTTGAAGCGGAAACCCGCGGCACTGAGAAGGTTCTGGGTGCAGATAAATATGATGTGGTTGTGCCAGAAGTCAGCCTGCTTGCTGAGTTTCCGGTGACAGTGATTGATAAGGTCGTCGATAAGCGCGGTTCACGCAAGATTGCCGAAGCGTATCTGAATTACCTTTACTCGCCGGAAGGGCAGGAAATTCTTGCGCAGAACTTTAATCGTGTGCATGACAAGGACGTGATTGCAAAGCACAAGGATATTTATCCAGATGTGCGTCTTGTAACGGTTGAAGATGCTTTTGGCGGTTGGGAGAAGGTTCAGAAAGATCATTTCGCCGAAGGCGGTGTGCTCGATAAGCTCTTTACTGCCAAGTAAAAACAATTATCCGGCGAGAGCAGTCAGCGCTCGCCTTTCATTTGGAAAATCCAGTGTCGCTTCTGAGCATGAAACGCAATTCGGTGTTGCCGGGGTTCGGGCTGACCCTCGGCTGCGCTTTGCTGTATCTGGCGGTCATTGTCGCTTTGCCGCTTCTGGCTATGATTCTGAAAACTGCCAGCCTCGGCTGGAGCGATTTCTGGAGAATTGTTACCTCCGATCGTGCGCTGGCGACGTTTCGCATCACAATCAGTGCCGCAGCGGTGGCCACCGTGTTGAATGGTCTTTTCGGCTTGCTGCTGGCGTGGGTTTTGTCGCGTTATCAGTTTCCGGGTAAGCGGTTGATTGATGCGGCAGTTGATTTGCCTTTTGCGCTGCCAACGGCGATTGCCGGTCTGGCACTGGTGACATTGTTTGCCCCAAATGGCTGGTTTGGACGTTTTCTCGAACCCATCGGTATTAAAGTTGCTTACGCGCCGCTTGGTATCATGATTGCCATGTTTTTCACTAGTATTCCGTTTGTCATTCGTACGGTGCAGCCGGTGCTTGAGGACATGAGTGCGGATGTGGAGGAGGCGGCGCGCAGTCTTGGCGCTACACCCTGGCAGATTTTTTCGCTTATTATCTGGCCGACGATCTTTCCCGCTTTTCTGGCCGGCGCATCATTGTCCTTTGCACGTAGTCTTGGAGAATTTGGCTCTATCGTCTTCATTTCCGGCAACCTGCCTTTTGAAACGGAAGTGACGTCGCTTCTCGTTTTTATCAGGCTGGATGAATATGACTATCCGGCAGCCGCCGCACTTGCTTTTGTTATGCTGGTGATGGCGTTTTTCATGCTGCTCATAACCAACCTCATTCAGGCAAGGCAGCTTCGTTATGCAGAGCGGTAGTGCGAGTTTACAGGCGCGCAATGCGCCGGGTCCTGTGCGCAGCCTGTTGATCGGGCTTGCTGCAATTCTGTCGGCAATTTGCATTGGCGCGCCGCTGGCCGTCATCTTCTCCTATGCTTTCAGCAAGGGCGTGGATGTCTTCTTTGGAGAAATCCTCAAGCCTGATACGCTGCATGCAGTGTGGTTGACGGTCTTGACCGCAATTGTCGTTGTGCCGATCAATATGGCATTCGGCATTTGTGTTGCATGGCTGGTCACGAAATTCCGCTTTCCCGGGCGCAGGCTGCTGATTACCTTCGTCGAGATCCCGTTTTCCGTGTCGCCTATCGTTGCGGGTGTGACCTATCTGTTTTTGTATGGCTCGCAAGGGCTGCTCGGGCCGCTGCTTGAAACGTATGACATCAAGATCATGTTCACCGTTCCAGCCATCTTTCTGGTGAGCCTGTTTGTGACATCGCCCTTTGTGGCGCGCGAACTCATTCCATTGATGCAAGTGCAGGGCAGTGATGAGGAAGAAGCGGCTCTGACGCTTGGAGCCAATGCGTGGCAGACATTTTTTTATGTCACGCTTCCCAATATCAAATGGGCGCTGCTTTATGGCGCAGTCCTTTGCAATGCACGCGTGATGGGTGAATTCGGCGCTGTGTCCGTTGTATCGGGTGCCATTCGCGGTAAGACGAATACGCTGCCTTTGCAGGTTGAACTTCTGTTCAACGATTATAATGTTGCCGGGGCTTTTGCTGCGGCTTCGACATTGGCGGGCATTGCGTTGTTGACGCTCGTTCTTAAAGTCTGGCTGGAACGCAGACAGCATAGTTAAAAGAAACCGCCCGACTTATAAAAAAGCGGGCGGTTTGCGGTCACGCTGCTTGGGAGAGCGTGTGTGTTATGGGTTCACGATGCAGGGACGAGGCGAGGATCGCGCCTTCCGGCCAGCGGCTGAAGCCGCTTTCCACATTGATATGTCCGGCGTCACCCATGTCGACAAAGCCTGCACCCCAGACATTGGCGATGGCTTCCGCCTTGGCAAAGCTCATATAGTCGTCAGTGCGGCTGGCAACGACGATGGACGGGAAAGTCAGTTCATGACGCGGCAGCGGCGCAAAGCTTTCAAAGCGGCTGTCGCGGCGGGACATGGTTTCAACGTCTGCCGGGGCGACTAAAAGTGCGCCAGCAACGTGAGCTGCAGCCGGACGGCTTGCGAGATGCGAAACAAGAATGCAACCTAAACTATGGGCAACCAGAACCGCACCGGGATTCTCGGCGAGTTTGGCTTCGAGCGCGTGCATCCAGTCGGATAGCACCGGATAGTGCCAGTCGTCCTGTTCGACAAGCACTGCTGACGGATCGTCATGCAACCATTGGCGCTGCCAGTGGCCTGCTTCCGATCCCTTGTAACCGGGGATGATCAATGTCGCAGGCATGCGTAAGTTCCTCTTGGAAGTGCCTTGGGATAAGGCTGTTTCTGCTTTTGCATTGGGAGGTTATGCGAAGCAATTTCCAAGATAGGGGTGATTATGCCTATTTTTAAGAAAAATGAATTCAATTTGAGGCGGATATGTAAAAATTATACCCGCCTCGCTGTCTCACTTCTTTTGCTTTTCGTTCCACCGCAATACGAATTGTGATTTTTCGAAAATCAGAACCACAAAGAGCGAGATGGCAAAAGGGATCAGCAGATAGAGGAGACGGAAAACAATCAGTGCGGCGAGAACATCAGCCTGATTCATGTCCGGCAAGCCGGTGAGAAACACCAGTTCCAGCACACCAAGCCCACCGGGTGCATGCGAAATAAGCGCCGCCGAGAACGATACCAGAAAGATGCCAAGGATGATCAGAAAGCCGGGATTGCCCGCTTCTGGGAGTGCAAAATAGATGATGCCTGCAGCGCCGATGAGTTCGAGTGGCGCCACTATAAGCTGCTGTGTGACCACGGGAAGGCGCGGATATTCCAGACGGAATTTACCGATCTGCAATGGGCGAAGCTGGAGCCAGCTACCAAAAATATAGAGCAACACGAATGCCAGCATCAGCAAAGCAATGATGGTGGAAACGGTCGGCGTCAGGTCTTCGTTGAAACGCATGAGAATATGCGGTTCGAGCAGAAGCACGATGCTTGATGTGATGATGACGCCCAGCACGAATGTGAAAGAGCAGAAAGCGATGAGGACGGCGATTTCACTGCCGGGCATGCCCTGCGAGGAATAGGCGCGGTAGCGCACGACAGCGCCAGACACAACGGAGGCTCCGATATTGTGCGATAAGGCGTAAGTTGTGAACGAGCACAGCGCGATGAAGAGCCAGGATATTTTTCTGCGCAGATGAAGAAGTGCGATGCGGTCATAGCCAGCGAGCGAGCTATAGGCGAGGAGTGCTGCGGCGGTTGCAAGAAGCCAATGATGAGCGCGGATCGCGTAAAGGCTGTCCAGAACGTCATCAAGCGAGATACTGCGCAATTCACGATAGAGAAGCCATGCTGAAATAGCGACTGCACAAATGCCTATTATTGGCCAGATATAATCCTTAAACTTCATTAACTGGCCACCGCACCTTTATTTCGCATGTCATCCCCTTTTGGCGCATCGGTTGTACCTTTCAGGACAGTTCCGGTGCATTCCCATTCAAATCTGTCGTGGCGTCGGACTGTGTCCTAACCGATTGCTTCCGCGTGGCGCTGGCCTCGCTGCTTATCGCGCGTTCCATGGCGCTGGCAATTTCTGCAGCCCCTAGAATAACCTCATCTGCACCCAGGTCCTCCAGATATTTCGCTTCTGCTGGTGAGCAGACGTGCACAATGATACGGATGCCGGGATTCGCGGATCGGGCAAGACTTGTTATGCGTCCTGCCTCAAAGGCATTGGCTATTGCAATGACAATATGTTGAGCGAATTCCGGATTCGTCGTTTCCCATATTTCAGCATCCGAGGCATTTCCCGCAATAGCTTCAATGCCGATTTCTTTCAATTTGTAATAAATCTTGGGCGAATTTTCGACAACGAGGAAAGGTAACTGCCTTTCCTGTAAACTTGAAGCGATGTGTTTGCCGATCTGGCCATAGCCGACGATGATCGTATGCCCTTTGAGGGGGCTTATTGGCCGGGGTTCGGAGCGATCCGTATCGCCGCTGGATGGGACGCTTTCGTCATGAGCTATTTCTCCACCCAGCCGCTTTTCAAGCCATGGCCGCATACGCTCCGCAGCAATGAACATCAATGGGTTGAGAAAGATCGACAGCATTGCACCGGCAAGGATCAGGTCACGGGCATCGGGCGGCAGCAGATTGAGGCTGACACCCAATCCGGCCAGAATGAAAGAAAATTCACCGATTTGGGCCAGGCTTGCAGAAATGGTCAAGGCGGTTCCGATTGGCCTGCGAAACGCGCGTACGATAAAGAAAGCTGCAACCGATTTACCCACCAGAATGATGGCAAGAGTCGCGATCAGGGGCAGGGGATCGCGAATGAGGCTCATTGGATCAAACAGCATACCCACTGAAATGAAGAACAGAACGGCGAACGCATCGCGCAAAGGCAGGGATTCTTCGGCAGCGCGATGGCTGAGTTCGGATTCGCTCATCACCATGCCAGCGAAAAATGCGCCAAGTGCAAAAGACACACCGAACAGATGTGCCGCACCAAAAGCAACGCCGAGGGCTATTGCAAGAACACCAAGGCGAAATAATTCGCGTGATCCGGTCTGCACAATGACATTCAGCAGCCATGGAATGACCTTGCGGCCAACCACCAGCATGAGAGCGACAAACACCGCGACCTTGGCAATGGTGAAGACAATGATGCCGGTGATGCCGAGCCCCAGCCATTGGGCGATGGGATCGCTGGCGACTGCGTGACCTTGTTCACTGCTTAAGCTGGCAAGTGCTGGCAGCAGCACCAGCGCCAGAACCATGGCGAGGTCTTCAACAATCAGCCAGCCGACTGCGATGCGGCCCCGGTCTGTATCGATGAGACGCATGTCCTGCATGGCGCGTAAAAGCACCACAGTGCTGGCAGTGGAAAGGGCCAGGCCAAAAACCAGTCCGGCTTTTACATCCCAGCCAAGTGCTAAACCAAGAGCGGTCCCAAGGGCTGCGGCTGTCGCGATTTGTGCCAGCGCACCGGGCACCGCTATGGCCTTTATCGAAAGCAGATCTTTGAGGGAAAAATGCAGGCCCACGCCGAACATCAGCAGAATAACGCCGATTTCGGCCAGTTGAAGAATGAGATCCTGATCGACGACGAAGCCGGGCGTATGGGGTCCGGCAATAATACCGGCCAGCAGATAACCGACGAGAGGAGAAATTTTAAGACGCGTGGCAATCGTGCCGAAAAGAAATGCCAGACATAACCCGATGACAATTGCTGCAATCAAAGGCGTGTCATGGGGCATAGGAATGTCTTTGCGGTTTCAGTTTGATTAAGCTTTGCAAGATGCCGGGCATGATTGAGACCATGCCCGGCACGTTGTTTATTTCTGCGCTGTGGCGCTGTCTTCAATCGCCTGATGGGCGTGCTGACGATGCTGCCACCAGTTGCCGAGCAACAGCAGGATTGGTGCTGCGATGAAGATCGACGATGAAGTCGCAATAAAGATACCGAACAGCATAGGCACGGCAAAATTATGAACGGCGCTGCCGCCCCAGATTGCCATCGGGAGCATACACAGGAATGTTGTCATCGAGGTATAAACACAGCGCACCAGCACCTGATTGATACTCATGTCAACGATTTCGCGCAGAGGCTTTGACTTATAAAGACGCATGTTTTCACGCATGCGGTCATAAACCACGACCTTATCGTTTACCGAGTAACCGATCGCTGTCAGAAGCGCTGCAATGGCCGTCAGGTTGAAATCGAGCTGGAACAGCGCGAAGAAACCGACCATTTTTGTGGTGTCGAGGATAAGCGTGATGATCGCACCCATCGCAAAGAACCACTCGAAGCGCCACCAAAGATAGACGAGCATTCCAAGCGCTGACAAGATCACGGCAATAAAGCCGGAACGTGCCAGTTCACCGGAGACTTTCGGTCCGACAACCTCACTGCGTTCGATCTTTGTGCCAGGGTCCAGTTCCATCACAGCATCGCGCATTTTGTTGACTGCAACGGTTTGCGCTTCTTCGCCACCATCCTGACGCTGGATGCGGATCAGGACATCATTCGGAGTTCCCGCAGACTGAAGGGCAACTTCGCCCAGTCCGAGTGCGCTGAGCTTTTCACGCAACTGTGCCAGATTGGCTGGCTGAGAGGTTACGATTTCAGCCTGAATACCGCCCTTGAAGTCGATGCCGTAATTGAGCCCCGGCTTGAAAAACAGGCCAATGGAAGCAATCGAAAGCACGATAGAGACTGCGATGCCGATAAAACGCGCATTCATGAAGCTGATATTCGTCTTTTCAGGAACGAATTTCAGGAATGGTTCGATGACAAGGGTCTTGAGCTTACGTTTGCGAACGTACCAGGCCATCGCCATGCGAACGAGCGTCACATCGGTGAACATGGAAATCGCAATACCCAGCATCATGGTAACCGCGAAACCGCGTACCGGACCTGTGCCGAATGTAAAGAGAAGCACGGTAGAGATCAGCGAGGTGACATTCGCGTCCACAATGGTTGAGAAAGCCGCATGGAAGCCCTTGTCGAGGGCCGCCATAGCGCCAAGACCTCTGCGTGTTTCTTCTCGTATGCGTTCGTTAATCAGAATGTTCGCGTCGACCGCTATACCGATACCCAGAATGATACCTGCGATACCCGGCAGTGTCAGCGTCGCTCCGATCAGGCTCAATGCCGAGAACGTCAACAAGGTATGGAGCAGCAGTGCTACGTTGGCGATGGTGCCCCAGACGCCATAGAGGAGCTGGATGAAGACGGCTACGAGGACGAAGCCGATGATGCCCGTAACAAGCCCCATCTTGATGGCGTCGCCGCCAAGGTCAGGACCAACGGTGCGTTCTTCAATCACGGTCAGCGGAGCAGGCAAAGCACCTGCACGCAGCAGCGCCGACAGAACGACACTGTCCTGAACCGTGAAATTGCCGGTAATCTGGCCTGAACCGCCGGTGATCGGCTCATTGATACGCGGTGCGGTCAGGACCTTGTCGTCAAGAACGATGGCGAATGGACGGCCCACATTCTTGGTCGTGATGTCCGCAAACTGACGCGCGCCAAGGCTGTCGAAGCGGAACGACACGATTGGCTCATTGGTGCGCGGATCAAAGCCTGCACGCGCATCGGTCAGGCGTTCGCCAGAAAGTGCGATCTGATCTTCGATCGGGTATTTGATGTTCGGGTCTTTGGAATCCGGCAGAATGGTGACACCGGGTGGTGGCGGATCATTCGGATTGACGTCCGCGACCATATGGAAGCTCATCTTCGCAGTGCTTCCAAGAAGCTGACGAAGATGGGCCGGGTCCTGCAGGCCCGGAAGCTGAACAACGATACGGTCAGAGCCAACGCGCTGGATTGAAGGTTCGGCAACACCGACCTGATCCACACGCTGACGAATGATTTCAAGGCTCTGCTGCAATGCCGCATCAAGACGATAGGTGAAGCCGGCCTCTGTCAGCGTCAGGCGGATTTGATTGTCACTGGTGGTAACATCAATATCGTTGATCGCAGTTCCGAAGCCTGTGGTGTTGACCTGTGAAATCAGTGTTTTAAGCGCTGTATCGGCTTTTGCACGCTGATCGGCATCAGGGATTGTGACAATAACCGCATCACCAACGGCACGGATCGATTGTGGTTGAATGCGTTCAGCGCGCAGCTTGCTGCGTGCATCGTCGAGCAGCGCCCGCATACGATCTTTTTTGAGGCTGGCCGCATCCACTTCAAGGACGAGATAGGAGCCACCACTCAGATCGAGACCAAGCGTCACCTGCCGCTTTGGGAACCACGACGGCAACGCCTCAAGTTGTGGCTTTGTGAAGAAATTGGGCAAGGCGATGATGACGCCGATCAAAACGATCAGGCCATAAAGCACAGCGACCCATTTAGAAGTACGCATGAGTTGAAATTCCAGATATTGAGCACGTGTAAATTTCGTATAGAATACAAAAGCCTAGCGCGCATTTCTTCGTAAATGATTCAGGATTGGATATTGCCAATCGCCATGATGGTTTTCAGGCGCTTTGTGGTGGCGCGCGCACTTGGGAATATGTGCTTCGTGAAAGTCTTAAAAACTTGGAGGCGCTTGCAGCTTCGACGGGTTTTGCGTCAAAAAAGGCCAGCTGGTTTGGCTGAGCCGCTAGCGCTGCGCTTTTGCCGCTGGAATGGGCTGCTTTAATTTTTGCCGCGGCTGCTTGAGCAAGGACAGCGCGCATCGGCTGCGGCGCCGGCGTCGATTGCTGGCGCGTGGGTATGGCAGGTGCGTCTGCAACCTGCTGTGCTGCCATGCTTTTTGGCGTATTCTGCCCCGCGTCATCGGCGAGCGCTGAGAGGTCCACAGCAAAAATAAAGGCAGTAAATGACAGGACACACGTTACAAATAGCATGAAGCCATGCTGCTTGTAACGATCAATATGCTCAATCCTGTTCTTCATGCCCTTTATCAAAATGCCTGGACTTTCCCTTTAAGTCTTTCCGCAAAAATGACCTGGTGCCGGAGCGGCTTTACCGTAAATCTCAACCCTGAAAAGTCTGCCGACTTTTGGGGACTTCGCCCAGACAACTACAGCATCGTTTCACAAATTGGAATCCTTTTCTGTTTCTGCCCAATGCCATACTCTTTATAAGGCCCAATCCGCGCCGTATTTTATGGTGATAAGATGACACGGTTTGGCTTTTGTTTTTTGCATATCTTTGTTCCAAAACGGTTCTCACTTTGGGCATGCATGCTTGAGAGCGCGTTTGGTCGATTGAATCAAATCGGCGCTCTAAACCCTTTTATTTGATGCATAATCTTATCGATCCTTGTTTCACTTCGGTCGGATTATGCATTAGTATCGCTTCCACGATCGCACGCTTTTTGTTCCCCCGTGTTTGTAAAACAGCAGAGTTCTAAATTGGCATATTTATCGACGTTCCGTGCTTTTGCCTTTGCCGTGACTGGTGTTGCCTTTCTGCTTGGGGCGTTCGATAACGCTCTTGCTCAGGATAGCAAGCTGCAACAGCCGCAAGCGGAGCAGGCCGAAACGGCACCATCGTCCGCACCCGCATCCGCCCCTACGGTGGATAGTGGTGCACCTGTATCCAGTGTCGTTCAGCAGCAAAAGCCTGTTATCAATGATCTGAAACAGCAGACGAAGACGATCAGTGATCAGTTGCAGAAATCTGCAACCAACGATGAATCGCTTGCGAATTTTAAGCTTCAGCTCGATGCGCTTTCGAAGAAGTTGCTTGATGCCGGTGTCGCTTTTCGTCCTCGCCTGACGGAAATCAACACACGTCTTGAGCAACTGGGTGCCGCACCTTCCGGCGATCAACCGGCAGAGCCTGCAATCGTTGCTGAAGAGCGGGCGCGACTGGTTGCAGAAAAGGCCGAAATCAACGCGGTTATCGGTGAAACCGAAGATGCATCGCTGGCCGTCAATCAGATGTCGGCAAAAATCAGCAATATGCGGCGTGATCTTTTCACGCAAACATTGTCCCAGCGTGTCAACCTTGATCTTACACTCGGCTCCGAAGTGTCTTCCGCTGCCGGGAATCAGATGATTTCGCTGTGGAGCATCGTGAAATCATGGTGGCGTTTCGTTTTTACCTTCAAGCTGAATTCATTTCTGGCTGCCGCGTTCTTTGCGCTCATCGCGGCGTTGATTATTCAGCTTGGCGCGCGGCGGGCTCTGGGTTCGCTTTATGAACGTGACGTCAACAATGAAGCCCCTTCTTATCTGAGCCGCTTATCGGTTGCCTTCTGGTCCACCGCTATCCCTTCGGGGGCGGTCGCTGTTTTTCTTGCAACGACCTATTTTTGTCTCGATTATTTTAATGTGCTCAGACCTGATATTGGTGCACTCCTGCAATCGCTGTTTATCGTCTTGGGCATTGTCTTCTTTATCAGCCGGTTGGCATTTGCGTGTATCAGTCCTTATACGCCTGCATGGCGTTTGGTGCCTATCGCTCCGCGTCCGGGCCGGGCATTGGTCTGGCTGATTACCGGCATAGCACTGATCAATGGGCTGGATTCGTTTTTCAGCAAAGTTAATCAGGTGCTGTCGTCACCCTTGTCACTGACGATGGCGAAAAGCCTGCTTTCGACTGTTGTTATTGGCGTATTGATACTGGTTATTGCGTTTCTCAAGCCGATTGAGAAGATCCCCGGAGAAGCTGTTCGTCCCTGGCCTAAAGCATTCAGGATATTTCTGTTGCTTCTTGGTCTTGTACCAATTGTTGCGGCCGGACTTGGCTTTATCGGCCTGGCCCGGTTTATGGCGCAACAGATTGTGGTTACCGGCGCATTTCTTGTGACGATGTATCTTGGTTTTCTCACGGGGCGCGCCATTTCCGAAGAGCAGGCTTTCGCATCCAGCCCCATTGGGCGGATTTTGCGCGAACGGTTTCATTTTGATGAGGCAAAGCTTGACCAACTCGGTCTTGTTGTTGGTATCCTCATCAATCTCGCGGTGGCGCTGATTGGCATTCCGCTGGTGTTGATGCAGTTCGGATTCCAGTGGTCCGAGCTTAAGAACACGTTCTATCATTGGATGACGGGTTTCCAGATCGGCAGCATTTCCATATCACTTATGGGGATTTTGACCGGGATTTCCTTGTTCTTCATCGTCTATCTATTGACCCACTGGTTTCAGAACTGGCTGGATAGCAAAGTTCTCGCGCGTGGACGTGTTGACTCGGGTGTCCGTAACTCGATCCGTACTGTTGTCGGATATGTCGGGTTGGTGTTGGCGGCGCTGATTGCAGTGTCGGCTGCGGGTTTTAATCTTTCAAGCCTTGCCCTGATCGCCGGCGGTCTCTCGCTTGGTATCGGTTTTGGCCTTCAGAACATCGTGCAGAATTTTGTTTCCGGCCTTATTCTTCTTGCAGAGCGCCCTTTTAAGGTTGGTGACTGGGTCGAGGCGGGTACCGTCAGCGGTATTGTCAAGAAAATCAGCGTTCGCGCAACGGAAGTGGAAACTTTCCAGAAGCAGTCGATTGTTGTTCCAAACTCTACGCTCATCAACGGTAATGTCGGTAACTGGACGCTACGCAACAAGCTTGGTCGCATTGATATCAATGTGCAGGCCGCTTACACTGACGATCCTCGCCGTGTTCACGCACTTCTGTCTGAAATTATTCGCGGTCATCCGTCCATTTTGAAAAATCCGGAGCCGTTTGTGGCCTTTCAGAGTGTGACGGATTCATTAATGATTTTCGACGTTTATGCGCATGTCGCAGATATTACGTCTACGGGTTCCATCAAGAACGAGTTGCGATTCCAGATTGTCGAACGTTTTCATGCTGAAGGAATTCCATTTTCGTCGTCTGCAACCAATCTGGTGCTTGGCGTTTCTGAAATCGAAAGAGTTTCCGAGATTATCGAGAAGGACAGATCACGCGGCGCAAAACTGCGCAAGGACAAGCCGGGCGAGGGTGATAAGCCGCAGCATGACGACAAGGTATGAAGGTGCGTTCAGTTGCAGTTCAGCTTTGAAGTCTTATAAGTGGTCGTGAAAAGAGGCAGTTGAACTGTCTCAGAGCAAGGGGGCCGAATTTTCGGCTTATAGCGGGAGCAGCGGAAGCGCTGAAACGATATGAACAGAACTCAGGTCAATTATGCTGGCAAGGTTGCGCTTGGTGCGGTGTTCGCACTTTCGTTTTCCATGCCAGGCCTTTATGCTGCAACCGTATCGAACAATGATAGCGCCGCTCAGACCATCGTCGTCACTGAAGGCGCGTCAAAGCGTGAAATGCTGATAGCACCAGCCGAAACAGTCGATTTTTGCGATGGTGGTTGCTTTGTGACCTTCCCGAACGGTGACCGTGAGGCGCTGAAGGGCGATGAAAAGATCGTTATTTCTGGCGGCAAGGCATCGTTTCAATAAGTTCAGATTACGTTGATAAAAAGCCGGGGTTTGCCCCGGCTTTTTGCACCTTTTAAATGATTATATCAGCTTCGCGGCTTGAGATTTTCTGGATCGTAGAGTGGCTTATAGCCAATCGATACAACCTCCACCGGATACGTTTCGCCGAAATATTCGACATTCAGCTTTCGCCCTTGCTGACAATAGGACCAAGGCAGATAAGCAAGCGCGATGTTCTTGCCGATGCTCGGGCCGTAGGCGATGGACGAGGTGAAGGACCGGCGACCGAGTTCATCGATCAGCGTTTCTCCCGTTTCAGGATCAAGGACCGGTAGAATGCCGACCGGATAGCGTTTGACGCCTTTGGAATCGACATTTTCTGTCATAACCAGCGTGCAGAGCATGGCTGGTTGATGATCGCGGGCCTTATACTCCAGATGCTTTGCCTTGCCGCGGAAGTCTGCCTCCTTGACCTTTGGGCGAGCGAGATCCGCTTCAAGAAGATTATATTCGGTGAGCAGATCCGCATTTTGGAGACGCAGGCTTTTTTCCATCCGGCGGCTATTGGCATAGGTTTCAACACCAACCGCAATTGCGCCGGTTGAACGCAGCGCATCCCATATGGCGAGGCCGTCTTCATAGCGCATGTGCAATTCCCAACCCTGTTCACCGACATAGGAAATGCGGAAGGCGGTTACATCCTTGCCCGCAATACGGATCGGCTTGATGGCGGCAAAGGCAAAGTTGTCAATATCAAGACCTTCCGGATTTTCGACAACCTTCTTGAGATTATCGCGGGCGTTTGGTCCCCAGATGCCGATGGTGGCGTATTTTTCTGTAACATCGGTGATGGTGACATCAAAACCCTTATCTTCAGCAACGCGGCGCATGTAATGGAAGTCGCGGGGACCGGCATCGGCGCCGTTGATCATACGCATACTGTCAGCCATGCGCATTACGGTGAAATCGGCGCGCACCATGCCTTCATCATCGAGAAAGTGGGTGTAAATGCCCTTTCCGATATTGGCGTCACCGCCGATTTTTGCAGCACACAGCCACTCCATCAGCGCGACATGATCCGGGCCTTCTATGTCGTACATCGCAAAATGCGAGAGATTGATGATGCCGCAATCTTCACTCAATGCCAGGTGCTCGGCATTGGAAACGCGCCAGAAATGGCGGTTGTCCCACTCATTTTCCCGCACCGGAATACGGTCGCCATATTTTTCCAGCAGATGCTCATTGGCTGCATAGCCGTGCGCACGCTCCCAGCCACCCAGTTCCATGAAGTGGCCACCCAGTTCCTTTTCCCGTTCATAGAACGGTGAACGGCGAATATTGCGGCCTTTGGAAAAGGGCTCACGCGGATGCACCGCCGGATTGTAAACCTTCATTGCGGTTTCGGTGCAGCGATCCCAGATGAATTGCTCGGTCATCTGGTGCGGATAGAAGCGCGAATAGTCGATGGCGTGATGATCGATTTTTGTACGACCATCGGTCATCCAGTCGGCAATGAGTTTACCCATGCCGGGGCCGTCCTTGACCCAGATTGCAACCGCATACCAGAGGCCACGGACTTTCTGGCTTTCGCCGATTGAAGGTCCGCCATCGGTTGTTACCTGTAGGAAACCATTGAAGGAATGGCTTTCATTATAGCCCAGCTCGCCGAGAATGGGGGTTAGTTCGATGGCGCGTTCGAGTGGTTCAAGAACCTGCTCCATGTCGAGATCACGCTGTGATGGCGACAAACGGGCTTCATGTTTTTCAAGAAGGTCACGCGGGTGGCAGAGGCGCGGATTGGTTTCCTCGTAGTAGCCCCACTCAATTTGACCACCTTCGGCGGTCTTTGGGTCGCCGGTGTCACGCATATAGGCCGAATTGCCCTGATCGCGCAAAAGTGGCCAGCCAATTTCCTTGCCGGTTCCGGCAAACGCATTATAGGGGCCGAAGAAGGTCAGCGGATGATCAATGGGCATGACGGGCAGGTCTTCGCCAACCATTTCGGCAATCAGCCGGCCCCAGAGACCGGCGCAAACCACCACATAGTCGGCTTCGATTGTACCACGATGGGTGACAACGCCCTTGATGCGTCCATTTTCAACGATGAGCGACTGAGCGGGTGTGTTTGCAAAGCTTTTAAGCTTTCCCGCATTTTCCGCCTGATCAATCAATCTGCCTGCAACTGTTTGCGAGCGTGGAATAACAAGGCCTGCATCCGGGTCCCACAAACCGCCTTGAACAAGGCTTTCTTCGATCAGTGGAAATTTTTCTTTGACTTCGGATGGCTCCATCAGGCGAGCCCGCGTACCAAAGGCTTTGCCGGATGCGACCTTGCGCTTGAGCTCTTCCATTCGGGCATCGTCGCCGACGCGGGCAACTTCAATACCGCCGACGCGGGCGTAATGGCCCATTTTTTCATAGAAATCGATGGAATAGAGCGTCGTCCAGCATGACAGGAAATCATGGCTTGTCGCATAGCAGAAATCAGATGCGTGTGCGGTGGAACCAATGTCCGTGGGGATGCCGGATTTGTCGATGCCGACAATGTCGTCCCATCCCCGTTCGATCAGGTGGTGGACGACGGATGCTCCGACAATTCCACCAAGCCCGACAATGACCACTTTTGCCTTTTTAGGAAACTCTGCCATTTCATGCGATCCCATTTTGTATTTGATGGAATCATAGTGGCTGCGCCCGGCCCACAATTGTCATTCTACGACATAATCACGGCACGAGACGACCGAAACATCTTCGTTGCAAAATGGCGCTGGTGCGTGAAGGGTAGATCGTGGCTCCATGTTGATGATTTGATTCATCACGCAGGGCTATCACTATGATTTAAAAGAAAAACCCGCGTTCTGAGTGCGCGGGTTTTGTTATGATCCTCGGGATTATGCCGCAATCAGCATTTTCCGGTCAGCCCGTTCCTGCTGGGGTGAGCGACCATAAAGCTCGCGATAACACTTGGAAAAATGCGACGCGGAAACGAACCCGCAGGCGACGGCAACTTCAACCACCGGCAAGGAGGATTGCAACAGCAAATGCCGGGCCCGGTCGAGGCGTATTTCCAGATAATATCGTGCCGGAGAACGGCCCATTTCCTGACGGAACAGGCGTTCGACCTGACGGCGCGAAAGCCCGATATTATGGGCTACGTTAATGAGTGCTTCCGGTTCGGAAAGGTTGGCTTCCATCATTTCGATGATGGTCAGAATCTTTGAATTCTGGATGCCAAGGCGGGCGCGAAGTGGCAGGCGTTGGCGGTCGTGCGGGTTGCGTACCCGGTCGGTGAGGGCTTGTTCGCAAATGCGGTTGATCAGATTATCATCGAAGTCATCGCCGATGAGCTTCAGCATCATGTCGAGCGAAGCGGTTCCGCCTGCGCATGTAAAGATATTGCTATCCACTTCAAAAAGATCGGCATAGACTTCAGCTTTCGGAAAAGCTTCCGAAAAGCCTGGCAGGTTTTCCCAATGAATGGCGCAGCGTTTGCCCGAGAGAAGGCCCGCAGCCGCCAGAATATGCGCACCGGTGCAGAGCCCGCCAACCGCAACGCCGCGGTTATATTCTTCACGCAGCCAGGCAAAGACAGATTTGTTGCGGAAATCCTCGACATAGACGCCTGAGCAGACAAAGACCATGGATGGGCGTTGTTCGCTTTGAAGATAGCGGCGTTCATCCTCCAGTGACGCATTGACCGCGCATTCCACGCCATTTGAAGCCTTGACCGGCTTGCCATCGGTGGACGTCAAACGCCAGTGATAGGCTTCATAACCCAGCATTCGATTGGCAATGCGCAGTGGCTCTATCGCTGTCGCAAATGCGATCATCGAGAAGTCAGGGACAAGAAAAAAAACAATAGACCGCTTAATCGATGAAGCTGGATTCATAGCCTGATCGTTCCCATTCTCAAAAGCCCGAACTGCGGTTCCCGACGCAGTTTCCGGCTTTGTGCCTCCGTCATGACACCGGGACTATAGAAGGCCCAGTCATCCGGTCGCTTTTTGACCGGTAGTCCCATTGCTCCTGCCCTATTTTACAGGGGATAGGTCATGGCGCAAACAGGATAGGCGTATTGAGACATAGAACTTTCGGGTTGAATAGTGCGGCTAAATGCCTGCCGTATATTGGTCCCTATATGTCGCTAAATTGAAGGCGGAAAATTCCAACTCGCAATTCGAATATGCCTTACTGCATTTGGCCTCTCCTCGCGGGGGCGGGAAGGCGGTCATCCACGCAAGGCCAGCCGATGTCGTGCCGAATGTGCTCGGGCAGGCTTTCGAGAATTCTGCGGCTCTTCTTTATGCGCCGCTGATATGTCCAGTTGGTGTAAAATGCGCTGACCGATGCCATGCTCGCTTGCAGCCAGTGCGTGATGATGAATGGGCGCGCGATACATTCTCTTTGCAGGGGTTCACACTGAATGCTCATTTTTGTTCTCCAGGCAGAATTGAGATCAAGTGTTTTCTGACGTGTCTTGACCTCTATGCTTGAAGCTTGCCGCGATCTTGACGTTCAATCAAACGAAATATAGAAAGGTATAAAGTCAGAAAAATTGAACTAACTTCATGTGGAGCCCACGATGACAGCGCCCGTACAGCATCCTCTGCCAATGCTTGATATAGATGTGCTGCGGACATTTGCAGCCATTGCCGATACGGGTAGTTTTTCGGCGGCTGCCAATGTGGTGTTTCGCACACCTTCTGCTGTTTCCATGCAGATCAAGAAGCTTGAAGAGCAACTGGGCGCTGCGGTCTTTGAACGGGATGCGCGTTCGGTGAGGCTGACCAGCGATGGCGAAGTGCTGCTTGGTTATGCGCGGCGACTGCTGGCGCTCAATCGTGAGGCTGTGGCGAAATTTGTCGCGCCGACAGTGACTGGTGTTGTTCGGCTCGGATCGCCTGATGACATTGGTGAATGTGTGTTGCCGCTCGTTTTGAAGCGTTTTGCAGAAACGCATCCGGGTGTTACGGTCGATGTCGTGATCGATCAGAGCGCTAATCTGCGCAAGCGTCTTGATGAAAGACGGCTTGATGTTACGCTGGTCAATCTCTCACACACAGTCCCAAGCAAAGGTGATGTTGAGATATTGCTCGATGAGGAGCTGGTTTGGGCGGGTGCCAGATGCGGCACTGCTTATCGCCGTGATCCCTTGCCGCTTTCCATATGGGAAGAGGGCTGCGCTTGGCGCGGAAATGCACTTGAGGCGCTTGAGAAATCGGGGCGGGCCTACCGCATTGCCTATATGAGTTCGCATTCTACGGGCCAGCGCGCCGCGATACAGGCGGATCTTGCGATCGCTCCTTTTGGCAAAACCTTATTGGGGGAAGGTATCGTGCCTCTTGGCCCTGAACATAATTTGCCGCAGCTTGGCCGTTATCAGCTTGGCATGATCATTAAACCCGATGCAAGGCAACATATTCAGGTGGTTGCTGATCATCTGCGTAACGTCTTTGAATCGTATCGCCGTAGCGGCCGGTTTGAGACGTTGCGTTCGGGGTGGGGCAGTGTTGTTGCGTGCGGCTAAATCGCTGCTCTTGCCGGGAGGAAAAGCTACGCTAAATGACCAATGTGAGAGCCAAAATATGGCCTCGCCATCAGGACGTTGGCCAAGGCGGGACTATTGTTTGGGGGCATCTTGTTAGAACTGCATCTAAATGGAGAGACACCTATGAAGCTATCTCGTATTGTTCCAGTTGCTATCGTTCTTTGTGCTTTCACACTTGCATCCTGCGCCAATACGGTTCGCGGCGTGGGGCGCGATGTTAAGAGCACGGCTCACGCTGTTCAGGAAACCGTTGAGTGATAAAAAAGGTTCGGGTTCTCCCGAACCTTTTTACTTCTGCAAGAAGTAGCTCACCGTCATATGCTGATCGGGACGCGTTAGGTAGATGATGTTTGCAGTCTTGATGCCAGTATCGGGTGCCATGATATTTGCTTCACGCATAAGCGTGGATACACGTGCATTTGGGGCAGTATCACCAAACCACATCACCAGTACAGGTTTTGAGGCGCGTGATGCACCATAAGGTGTTTCGGGGTGGATCACTTCGATTGATGGATCGAAGAGCCTGAAATTCCCGCCAATCTGCGCGTTGTCTGTCAGGATTGTTTTAAAATCACCATCTTTGCGTATCTCTTGATAAAGGCTTTGATAATCCAGTTGACCATAGGGCGGAGTGCTAGAGCCATAGGTCAGATAATAGCCAAGAACAGGCGGTACAACGAGCGATAGCGCAATGCTAATGGCCGCGAATTCGGTAAGCGCGCGCGTGTTCCGGCGATATTGTTCAAAAAGACATGCCATGACCGCTGGCGTAAGGAAGAGCACCGGTTGCAGCCAGCGATCCTTTATGTTGCTGACGCCAGCAACGACCACGCCCACCAAAACGATCAGCATTCCCACTACGAGAAGACGCCGCATGAACGCTTCACCATTGGTGAATGGTCTGCTTGGCGCGGTGCGTTTGGAGCGATGAACAAGAGATATGATGCCCGCGATTGCAAGTACCACGACAGCGAAGAGAAAAGCTGCTTCGATGAAGCTTCCCACACCATTCAGGCGATCGAAGATCAGACTGCCGGATGCACCGATCTGAAGCTTTTCGGAACGCGCAATCACACTCGACTTGTGTGCAAGCATCCAGTTCGCTGTTGGCGTGAAGCAAATTGCAAATGCAGTGATCGTTATAAAAGAGAGCCTTGAAAGCAGGACCTTGCGATAGTCTGCAACCGATAATCCGGTGACGATCAGCATAATCACAAACAGCGATGCGTTGAACTTGCCGAGAATGGCCGCTGCCATTGCAATGCCGAGTGCTGCTGCGGAAACGGCATGTCGGTCACGCATATGCCATGCAAAAGCCAGAAATGCCCAGCCGCATCCCGCAGTGCCTGCAATGGAATGGGTCAGCGCGCGCTGTGATTCCCAGCCGATTTGCGGAATGAGGAACAGTCCCAGCATGGATGCTGAAGCGACCATACGGGAGAAGCCCAAAAGTCGCATTCCGCCAAAGACGCTCAGAAACAGGCTGGCAAGCATGCTGAATTTGACGATTTGCAGCGTGAGCATCGATGTGCCAAGCACGGAGGCTGCAATATTGGTTATCCATGTGTAGAGAGGCGGCTGCGATCCGCCATATCCCCAGTCCAGATAGCCGATATTGGCCAGCTGTTCGGCATCATCAAGGCCAGCGCCATTGGAAACAAGAGTTACAAGAATTGCCTGAAAAGCAAAATAGCAAAGCACAAAGACCACTGCCAAAGGCAGGCCAAAGAGTGACTTATTTGCAGTGTGCGCTGTGGTTGCTTTGAGGGTGGTCAAAATGCTGTTGCCCAAAATCTGAATCGCATTTCAAGAAATACGATGCTTAAATTCGATAGATCTTGGAGTCTAGCTGGCAAAATAGACCGAACGGTACTCCAATTGAAATACCTCTCACAGGATTATGGCCTGATTTCAATCACGGAAGTAAAAACTTACAATATCATCACGTATAATTTATGAATTATCAGCAACGGCAGAAAACCGCGCTGCCTCGTCAGGTGCACGGTCTTGCCAAATACGCATGGCGCTTCCACCAAACAATACACAGGCGGAAGAGACTGAAGCTCCGGTACGCAGTACCAGATCCGGAGCGTCGAGAAGGTGTAAACCGTCTCTTGCTCCTTTCTAGCGCAACATTGTTACCGGACCGTTATCAGACACTTAAGCAAATCTAAACAAGTGAAGTTTTTTCAACTTTCTTCAGAGAAAATGCATCAGGCTTTGTTTTCATCAACCGTCTTTGTTGCGCGAAGGAAGTTGATGATGCTTGAAAAATCTTCCCCTCCATGGCCTTCATTGTCGAAACGGCTGTAAAGCGCTTCTGCATGTGCGCCCAATGGTGTTGCAGCACCCGAACTTTTTGCCGCTTCCTGTGAAAGCTTGAGGTCCTTGAGCATCAGGGCTGCTGCAAATCCGGGTTTATATTCGCGATTGGCGGGCGATGCCGGGACCGGTCCCGGTACAGGACAGTAAGTTGTCAGTGACCAGCACTGGCCTGATGAGGTTGAAGCCACATCAAACAGCGCCTGATGCGAGAGCCCCAGCTTTTCAGCCAGTACGAAGGCTTCACTGACGCCGATCATCGAAATGCCGAGGATCATATTGTTGCAGATCTTTGCAGCCTGTCCTGCACCATCACCGCCGCAATGAACGATTTTACCGGCCATAGGCTGAAGCAGCAGTTCGGCCTTGCCAAAGGCATCGTCGCTGCCGCCTGCCATGAAGGTCAGCGTGCCGGCAGAAGCGCCGCCTGTGCCGCCTGATACAGGCGCATCAACAGAAAGCTGGCCGTTTCTTGCTGCAATCTCGTGGGCCTTGCGTGCAGAATCGACATCAATTGTCGAGCAGTCGATAAAAACGGAATCTTTTCGGGCATAAGGCATGATGTCTTCATAAACCGAAAGAACATGTTTGCCTGCGGGCAGCATGGTGATCACTGCATCTGCGGTTTGAACGGCGCCCGCAGCACTGGTTGCGATCTCAAGGCCATTGGCTTTCGCTTCTTCAAGATGAGCAGGCAGCAGATCAAAACCAATGACCTTATGCCCGGCTTTCACCAGATTGGCGGCCATCGGTCCGCCCATGTTGCCAAGGCCGATAAAAGCGATAGTGGCCATGATTTTCTCCCATATAGATATGTATCAGCGTCCGATCATATGGCGTGCAACAATGACGCGCATGATCTCGTTTGTGCCTTCAAGAATCTGGTGAACGCGCAGATCGCGGACAAGTTTTTCGATGCCGTAATCATGAAGGTAGCCATAGCCGCCCAGAATTTGCAGCGCGTCATTGGCCACATCAAAACCAGTGTCAGTAACAAAGCGTTTGGCCATGGCTGACCATTTGCCGGCATCATGGGTTTTGCGATCAAGCTTGCTTGCAGCCGAGTAAAGAAGCTGTCGTGCTGCCGAGAGCTCGGTCTCCATATCCGCCAGGCGGAACTGCAATGCCTGAAAGCGATCAATTGTCTGGCCGAAAGCCTTGCGCTGGCTTGAGTATTCCAGTGCCTTGTTCAGTGCCGATTGTGCGCCGCCCAGCGAGCATGCGGCGATGTTCAAGCGTCCGCCATCAAGGCCTGCCATAGCGATCTTAAAACCGGTGCCCTCGTCACCCAGACGATTTGCAACTGGCACGCAGCAATTGTCGAAAATCACCGTTCGGGTGGGTTGCATGTTCCAGCCCATCTTGTGCTCATTGGCACCAAATGACAGGCCGGGCGCATCTTTCGGCACAACAATGGCAGAAATGCCCTTCGGGCCGTCCTCGCCGGTACGCACCATTGTGACATACAGGTCAGTGGCGCCTGCACCGGAAATAAACTGCTTGGTGCCATTAAGCACATAATGATCGCCATCGCGCTGCGCGCGGGTGGAAAGTGCGGCTGCGTCGGAACCGGATCCGGGTTCTGTCAGGCAATAGCTCGCAAGCCAGTCCATTGATGTGAGCTTGGGCAGGAATGTCTGGCGCTGGCTTTCATCGCCAAACGTATCGATCATCCATGCAGCCATGTTGTGGATGGAGATAAAGGCTGAAAAAGCGGGGCAGGCCTCGGCGATTGCCTCGAAAATAAGGACCGCGTCTGAGCGCTTGAGTGCTGATCCGCCCACGTCTTCGCGAACGTAGATGCCGCCCATGCCGAGTGGGCCGGTTTCTTTTATGACGTCAATCGGGAAATGTCTCTCGCGATCCCATTGCAGTGCATAAGGCGCAACGCAATCGGATGCAAAGCCGCGGGCCATATCCTGAATGGCGCGCTGATCCTCGTTGAGTTCAAACTGGTTCTGGTCGGCAGTATCCATGGTTTCCTCCCTATGAGCACCGCATCCTCCTGAAGCGACTAGATCACAATGGCGCGCGGCTGCCAACGCTGCTTTGGAATAATGTTGCTCACTTTTGTAATAAACTGATGCGCATTTTTGCATATAAGCTTGCCGCAATCGCTGGTGATTGCCAGTGGCATAAACTTGGGATAGGCAAGCTCGCATGACACGCGCAATCATGTTTCAGGGAACGGGTTCGGATGTCGGCAAAAGCGTGCTTGTTGCCGGTCTTTGCCGTGTGGCACGCAATCGGGGGCTGAAAGTCCGGCCATTCAAGCCGCAAAATATGTCAAACAATGCAGCCGTTAGCGAGGATGGCGGTGAGATTGGTCGCGCGCAATGGCTTCAGGCTCTGGCGTGCGGTGTGCCGTCATCGGTGCATATGAACCCGGTTCTGCTGAAACCACAGACCGATATGGGCAGTCAGGTCGTCGTGCAGGGAAAAGTGCGTGGCGAGGCGCGCGGGCGTTATTATCAACAATTGAAGCCGCAGCTGATGGCCGCGGTGATGGAATCCTTTGATCTTATCAGTGAAGGTGCTGATCTGGTGTTGATTGAAGGGGCGGGGTCGCCTGCCGAAATTAATCTTCGCGCCGGTGATATTGCCAATATGGGCTTTGCCACACGTGCAAATGTGCCGGTGGTGCTGGTGGGAGATATTGATCGGGGCGGAGTGATTGCATCGCTGGTCGGAACGCATACAATTCTGGCCGAAGAAGACCGTGCCATGGTGCGTGGCTTTCTGATCAACAAGTTTCGTGGCGATGTTTCGCTGTTTGATGATGGTCTTGAGGCAATTACCCGTTTTACGGGCTGGCGATCGTTTGGTGTCGTGCCGTGGCTTAAAGCCGTGTCGCGTTTGCCTGCGGAGGATTCGGTGGTGCTGGAACGCGCAACGCGGGGTGATGCCAAGGCGTTGAAAGTGGCAGTTCCCATGTTGCCGCGCATTGCGAATTTCGATGATCTTGATCCGCTGAAAGCGGAGTGTGAGGTTGAAGTTGTGATGGTTCCGCCCGGCCAGCCACTGCCGCATGATGCAGGGCTTGTGGTTTTGCCGGGGACGAAATCGACGATTGCCGATCTGATTGCCTTTCGTGAAAACGGCTGGGAGCGCGATTTGCAGCTTCACGTGCGGCGCGGCGGGCACGTGCTTGGCATTTGTGGCGGGTTTCAGATGCTCGGCAAACGGATCAGCGACCCGGACGGTATCGAGGGACAGGTGCGCAACATCGACGGGTTGGGACTGCTGGACGTCGAAACCATGATGGAGCCTGAGAAAGTCGTGCGCAATGTTGTCGCGCACTCACAGCTTTATGATGCTAAGCTTGATGGCTATGAGATTCATATCGGGCGTACCACTGGCCCTGATGTGATCCGGCCATTTTCGCGGATCGGTGATCATGATGATGGCGCCGTTTCTGCGAGCGGACGTATCATGGGGACTTATCTGCATGGTGCTTTCAGTGCAGATGCGTTCCGGCATAGATTTCTGGCGGGGCTCGGGGTGTGCGGTTCAGGTGGGAACTATCGCGAAAGTATTGAAACCGCGCTTGATGAACTGGCTGATGGCCTTGAGTCCTGCCTTGATATTGACGGGTTGTTTGCACTCGATTGACGCCGCAACAGTGAACGCCTAATGTCACTTTATGCAATAGGTCTTTGCCGGAACGAATCCCGGCGATACCAAAAAGGGAATGCGACGGACGGACCCAATCCGGGCGTCTTTATCGCAGCCGACCCCGCGACTGTAGAGCGGAGAGGGATGAGGCAAGCCGGGCAACCGGCAACCACTGGAAACATCAGCGTTTCTGGGAAGGTGCATCACTCCCCACGACCCGTGAGCCAGGAGACCTGCCTGTTGCGTGAAGGACATTCTGTCCGCACCCCTTGGGAGGTTTTCCCTGCTGCCTGCACGGAGGTTGTCATGGCTGCGCGTAACGAAAATTCACTTTCCAATACACTCCCTCTCTCCCTTGCTGCTCGTCTTGGAACGGCAGTGGTGTCGCTCATGCTCGGCGCATTTCTGATTTACGGCGTTGGGATAGCCCATTCTGATATGCTGCATGATTCGGCGCATGACACGCGTCATTCATACGGTTTTCCCTGCCACTAAGCCTTTAGCTTTTAAAACAGGAAATAAGCAGCGCTCGATGGGGGACAATCATCGAAGCGGGATTGCTGTTGAGGGAATGAAATGTTGATCCGTTATCTTCTGGCCACGCTTGTTGCTGGCCTTCTGGCAGGGCTTCTCGTGACGCCTGCCATGTATTTGAAAACCGTTCCGTTGATCATTCAGGCGGAAACTTATGAAGACGCCGGTGGCGGTCATAGCCATGGTGACGCCGAAGCGGCTGCGCCACACGACCATGCTGCTGTGGCTGCCAGTGATGGCGGAGAAGAAGAGGGCGCTGAACTGCTGTTTGGTCGTCTTGGCAACACATTGCTTGCCAATCTCGTGGCCGGTGCAGGTTTTGCCCTGCTTCTGGGTGGGGTTGCGCTTCTTCTCGGTCGCCGTATTACACCGCAGAATGGTATCCTCTGGGGGATAGCCGGCTTTTTTGCGGTCGCTTTCTTGCCAGCTTTAGGGCTTTCGCCGGAATTGCCTGCGATGCCTGCCGCCGATCTGGCGCAGCGTCAGCTCTGGTGGATCTTGACCGTGGTGTTGAGTGGTGTCGGCATCTATCTGCTGGTTTTGCGTGCTGAGATTGTTTCTAAAATCCTTGGACTGGTGCTGATTATCGCCCCACATCTTTATGGTGCACCGCATCCGCACGATATTGCATCACCAATTCCAGCGCTGCTTGCTTCGCAATATGCCGTCGCATCGCTTGCAACAAACCTGTTCATGTGGGCAGTGATTGGTCTTGCGCTGGGCTGGTTTATTCAGACCTATGCAAAGTCGGATATTGAAGGCTGATAGGCATGGCTCTGCCCCGAAATGAAAATGCAAAAATCACGTTCGTTCTTGGCGGAGCCCGATCCGGTAAGTCGTCTTATGCGGAGAAACTGGTTGAAGGCTCAGGTCTTCAACCCGTCTATCTTGCGACAGGGCGCGCATTCGACAAAGAAATGGAAAGCCGCATCTCCATTCACCGCGATCGTCGCGGGCGTGAATGGCAGACGGTGGAGGAGCCGCTCGACCTTGTGGGCGCGCTTGAAAAATGCGTGCGGCATGACCGCTTTGTGCTGGTCGATTGCTTGACGCTCTGGGTCACCAATCTGATGATGGCAGAGCAGAATATCGCTGCTGAAACTGAGACGCTGATAGCGGCATTGCCTGAGCTTTCAGGGCCGGTTGTTTTCGTTTCCAACGAAGTTGGTTTAGGCATTGTGCCGGAAAATCGGATGGCGCGCGCGTTTCGCGATTCAGCCGGGTTTTTGCATCAGGCTGTGGCATCAGTGGCAGATGAAGTTTATTTCATGGCGGCAGGTCTGTCGCTCAAAATGAAGGGTTAATTTGATGCAGGGACAGAAAATTCCAGCAACGGTGATCACCGGATTCTTAGGTTCCGGCAAGACGACACTGATCCGTAATCTGCTGGAAAATGCCAATGGCAAGCGTATTGCGCTTATCATCAATGAGTTTGGCGATCTGGGCGTCGATGGTGGAATTCTCAAAGGCTGCGGCATTGAAAGCTGCCGTGAGGAAGACGTGATCGAACTCAACAATGGTTGCATCTGTTGCACCGTTGCTGATGATTTCATTCCGACTATGACCAAACTTCTCGACCGTGCAGACCGCCCAGATCATATCGTTATCGAAACCTCCGGTCTGGCGCTGCCACAGCCGCTGGTCGCAGCTTTCAACTGGCCTGAAATCAAGACGCAGGTCACGGTTGATGGCGTGGTGACGGTTATCGATGCCGCTGCCGTTGCCGAAGGTCGTTTTGCGGATGACCACGATAAGGTGGATGCGCAGCGCGCAGCGGACGAATCTCTTGATCATGAAAGCCCTTTAGAGGAACTTTTTGAGGATCAGATTCATGCAGCTGACCTGATTGTTCTCAATAAGGCCGATCTCGTTGATCCGTCGAAACTCGATAGCGTGAAGGCCGATGTGGCTGAACGCTCAAAGCGTCGCGTCAACATGGTGCCAGCAAGCTTTGGCAAGCTTGGTGCAGACGTATTGCTCGGCCTTGGAGTGGGGACGGAAGACGATATTGCCAACCGCAAGTCGCATCATGAAATCCATCATGCCGACGGCCATGAGCATGATCACGATGAGTTTGAAAGCTTTGTCGTTGAAGCAGGCTCGGTTACCGATCCGAAGGCATTTACCGAGAAGCTCAAGGCGGTGATTGCTGCGCACGATGTTCTGCGTCTCAAAGGCTTTGTCGATGTGCCGGGCAAGCCGATGCGTCTGGTTGTGCAGGCCGTTGGCCCGCGTATTGAGCATTATTTCGACCGCCCATGGGGTAAGGATGAAGTGCGCAATACGCGTCTTGTCGTCATTGGTCTGCATGAGATCGATGAACAGGCGATCATCAAAGCCGTGAAAGATGCGACCTCGTAATGCATCTCTTACTTGCCCAGAAGGGAACGATCAGCGACGGCAATGAGGCCGTCGACCTCGGTCAGACGCCGGGCGATATCTTGTTCCTTTCCGCCGCCGATACGGAATTGGCCAGTCTTTCTCACGCCTACAAGCTTGTGAAAGAAGGGCCAAGTCTCCGGCTCGCCAATTTCCTGAGCCTGACACATCCCATGTCGGTCGATGCTTATATTGAGCGCACGGCACAACATGCGAAGCTTATTGTTGTGCGGATTATTGGTGGCGAGACCTATTGGCCTTATGGGCTTGAGGCGCTTCATGCCTGTGCTGTTTCGCTCGGCATTAAAATTGCGGTGTTGCCAGGTGATGATAAGCCTGATTATGGGCTTGAACGGTTCTCCACCATTTCCGCACCGGAGCGCGATGCGCTCTGGCAATATTTAATTGAGGGCGGGGCTGCCAATACATCCCGCTTTCTCAATTATTGCACAGCATTGATTGATGAGAGCGAGAAACCGGAAGAGGCGGCACCGCTTCTCAAAGCCGGGCTGTGGTGGCCAAATATGGCAACGCCATCGCTTGCTCTCATCCGTAAGCAATGGCAGGACGCTGATGCACCTGCTGCGGCGATCATTTTTTATCGGGCGCTTGTGCAAAGCGGACAGACGCAGCCGGTTGAAGCACTGATCAGTGCATTGCAGGCTAAGGGACTTAATCCGGTTCCGATCTTTGTTTCCAGCCTCAAGGACAGGCTTTCAGCAGCAGTGGTTGATGGCCTGTTTGACGATTGCCAGCCGGATATTGTGCTCAATGCAACCGGCTTTGCGATTTCGTCACCGGGTGCGGAGCGTAAACCGACCGTGCTGGATAAGCGCGGCAATATGGTTTTGCAGGTGATTTTTTCCGGTACGCCAAAAGCCACATGGGAAGCATCGCAGCAGGGTTTGCTGGCGCGCGATCTTGCGATGAATGTCGCACTGCCCGAAATTGATGGCCGCGTGCTGTCGCGTGCAGTGTCTTTCAAATCGGCAAAGCAATTCGATAGCACTGTTGAAGCCAATATCGTCACCCACGAGCCGGATTTGGGTCGCGTGGCTTTCGTCGCCGAATTGGCTGCAAACTGGGTGCGCCTTAAGCGTAAAAAGCCAGAAGAGCGCCGTGTGGCGCTGATCCTTGCCAATTATCCGAACCGTGATGGCAGGCTGGGCAATGGCGTCGGGCTTGATACGCCTGCCGGAACAGTGGAAGTGCTGCGCGCCATGGCGGGCGAGGGGTATCCGGTTGGTGACGTTCCTGCCGATGGCGATGCTTTCATTCGGCTTTTGATGGCTGGCCCAACCAATGCGGCGCGTGATGGGCGTGTCATCCGTGAAGTCATTTCTTTGAATCAATACAAGGCTTTCTTTGCAAAGCTTCCGAATGTGATTCAGGAGGAAATTGAAACCCGTTGGGGTGGGCCGGAAAATGATCCGTTCTTTGATAAGAGGCTTGAAGGTTTTGCGCTGCCGCTGATGCGCTTTGGCGAAACAATAGCCGGTATTCAGCCTGCACGTGGTTATAATATCGATCCGAAAGAGACCTATCACTCGCCTGATTTGGTGCCGCCGCATGGGTATATCGCGTTCTATGCTTATCTGCGCGATGTGGCGAAGATCGATGCTATCGTGCATATGGGCAAGCATGGCAATCTGGAATGGCTGCCGGGTAAAGCCTTAGCGCTGTCGGAAAACTGTTATCCTGAAGCTGTTTTCGGCCCAACGCCGCATGTCTATCCGTTCATCGTCAATGATCCAGGTGAAGGCACGCAGGCAAAGCGCCGTGCGGGTGCTGTGATCATCGATCACCTGACACCGCCGTTAACGCGCGCTGAAAGCTACGGTCCGCTCAAGGATCTCGAAGCATTGGTCGATGAATATTACGAGGCTTCGGGCGTTGATCCGCGTCGCCTGTTGCGGTTGAAAGTGCAGATCCTTGATCTGGTACGCGATATTGGTCTCGACCGCGATGCGGGTATTCATGACCATGATGATGAAGATATGGCGTTGCAAAAGCTTGATGCCTATCTTTGTGATCTCAAGGAAATGCAGATCCGCGATGGGTTGCATATTTTTGGTCTGGCCCCTCAAGGGCGCTTGCTCACCGATTTGCTGGTGGCACTGGCGCGTGTTCCACGCGGTATTCCCGTTGCGCTGGGTGGCTTGCCGGGCGAGCAGAGCCTGCAGCGCGCTATCGCCAGAGACGCAGGCCTTGGCGAAGAGTTTGATCCGCTCGATTGTGCAATGGCCGACCCCTGGACTGGGGCGAAGCCTGAATTGCTGGTAGGTGCAAGTCCTGCAAGTTGGCGTATTGCTGGTGATACGGTCGAGCGTATCGAATTGCTGGCTGCGCAGTTTGTGGAGGGCGAAGTCGAGTGTCCGGCAGATTGGACACAGACCAATGCCGTGCTGCAGTCGATTAAGGATCATTTGCGCCCCATGGTGACATCCTGTGGACCTTCGGAGATTGAAGGTTTCTTATCCGCTATTTCCGGGCGCTTTGTGCCGCCGGGCCCATCGGGTGCGCCAACGCGTGGACGGCCAGATGTTTTGCCGACCGGGCGCAATTTCTTTTCGACCGATAGCCGTGCCGTGCCAACACCAGCGGCGTGGGAGCTGGGCCGCAAATCAGCGGAACTGCTGATCACCCGTTACACGCAGGATCATGGCGAGTGGCCGACCTCATTTGGTCTGACCGCATGGGGCACATCCAACATGCGCACTGGCGGTGATGATATTGCGCAGGCGTTGGCGCTGATCGGTGTAAAACCCTTATGGGATATGGCTTCGCGTCGAGTCACCGGGTACGAGATCGTGCCGATTGCCAAGCTTGGCCGTCCGCGTGTGGATGTGACGCTGCGTATCTCCGGATTCTTTCGTGATGCTTTCCCGGAACAGATTGCACTGTTTGACAAGGCCGTGCGAGCTGTCGGCGCGCTTGATGAAGAGGCGGAGGACAATCCGATTGCTAGCCGCATAAAGACCGAACAAGCACGGCTTATCGCAACGGGTGCGGATGAAAAGACCGCCGAACGTCGCGCGGGCTATCGCGTCTTCGGTTCAAAACCGGGTGCTTATGGCGCTGGCTTGCAGGCACTGATGGATGAGAATGGTTGGGCTGGGCGCAATGATCTGGCGGAAGCCTGGCTTGTCTGGGGCGGCTATGCCTATGGTGCGGGCGAAGAGGGCCAAGCGGAGCGCGGGCTTCTTGAAGAGCGGCTGCGTTCTGTGCAGGCGGTGGTGCAAAATCAGGATAACCGCGAGCACGATCTGCTCGACAGCGATGATTATTATCAGTTTGAAGGTGGCATGGCTGCAACGGTTGAAAAACTGACGGGCGCGATGCCGACCGTCTATCACAACGATCATTCGAAGCCTGAAAAGCCGGTGATCCGCACACTTGAAGAAGAGCTTGCGCGCGTTGTGCGTGGTCGTGCGGCCAATCCCAAGTGGATCGCGGGCGTGATGCGCCACGGCTACAAGGGCGCTGCGGAAATTGCAGCCACGGTTGATTATCTTTTCGCTTTCGCGGCGACCACCGGCAAAGTCGGTAACCATCACTTCGAAGCAGTCTATCAGGCCTATATTGCCGATAGAGCAGTGCATGATTTCATGCTTGATAAAAATCCGGCGGCACTCGCCGAAACAGCGTCCAAACTCAACGATGCGATTGAACGCGGCTTCTGGGTGCCGCGTTCCAATTCAGCGCGGTTTGAGCTCGAAAATCTTATGAAAATGATTCCGGAAAGGGCATTAAATGGCTGAGAAATCTGCAAAACTTCTTTCAATGACGGAAGAGGAATTGAATGCCCGCCATGCAGATAAGATGCGCAAGAAGAAAGCGGCGCGCGACAAGATTCAAGCCACCAAGACCGACGAAAAAGGCCTTGTGATTGTTCATACAGGCAAGGGCAAAGGCAAATCAACGGCTGGTTTCGGCATGGTTTTCCGCGCCCTTGGTCACGGCATGAAGGTTGGCGTCGTGCAGTTCGTTAAAGGCTCATGGGATACTGGCGAGCGGTGGGTGCTGGAGAAATTCCCTGAACAGGTGACGATTTCCGCACTTGGCGAGGGCTTTACGTGGGAAACACAGGATCGCGCCCGCGATATTGCCATGGCCCGTGACGCTTGGGAGCAAGCCAAAGCCATGATCCTTGATGAAAGCTACGATATGGTGCTCTGCGACGAACTCAACATCGTGCTGCGCTATGATTACCTGCCTGTTGAAGAGGTAATCGAAGTGCTTGCCGCTAAACCTGAGATGAAGCATGTCATCATCACGGGCCGCAATGCCAAGGACGAGCTGATTGACGCTGCCGATCTCGTTACCGAGATGGAATTGATCAAGCATCCTTTCCGTTCAGGTGTGAAGGCACAGAAGGGAATTGAATTCTGACATTATCGCTTCGCGCATTCAGAAGCCCAGCCATTGCCGGAGTGGATTGCTTGGTTCCATCAGAAGCCGCACGGCGAGTGCTAGGCTCACCACGATGAGCAGTGGCTTGATAATGCGCGAGCCGATCTTCATAGCGAGGCTCGCGCCAATCTGTGCGCCAATGAACTGCGCAATGCCCATGCAGATGCCAATTTTCCAGTTGATTGTGCCAACAAGCGCGAAGGTGGCAAAGCCGCCGATATTGGATGCGCAGTTAAGCAGCTTGGTATGAGCGGTGGCTTTCAGCACGCCATAGCCTGCAAGGGCTACGAACGCTAACATGAAGAATGAGCCGGTGCCGGGTCCGAACAGTCCGTCGTAGAAGCCGATCAGTGGCACCAGCGTAACGCCAAACAGGAATGGTCCCATACGGCGTGCGCGATCCACGTCGCCAAGGCTTGGTTTCACTGCAAAATAAATGGCAATCGCGATCAGCAGAATTGGCAATGCTGCCCGCATGATATCGACGGGCAGGACGGTTGCTAAAAGCGCGCCCAGAACAGAACCGACCAGTGATGCAATGGCTTCCGGCCATTGTTCCTTGATGTTCACATGCCCTTTGCGCGCGTAGGCGATGGTTGCAGAGGAAGAGCCGAACAGGCCTTGCAGCTTGTTTGTGCCGAGTGCTTCGACAGGTGGGATGCCAGCGAGCAGCAGCGCGGGTATCGTGATCATGCCGCCTCCGCCTGCAATAGAATCGATGATGCCCGCAATGAAAGCGGCCATGGTCAAAAGGAGCGTCAAGGTATCGAAAAATTCAAGCATGGAGAGGATCCGCCAAAAGTTGAGGCAACATAGTGCAGACGGTCTCATTGCGCCAGACAGCTATTTTAGGGAACCAATGAAGGCCAGCGTTGTTTTTCGGTTCGCGCAGCATTATCAATGCAAGTCTATTTGATATCAGGAGACGATCATCCATGAGCGAAAGCATTTTCGAACGTATTACTGCGTTTCTCAGCAAAAAAAGTGCTGTGCAGCGTGTTGCCGAAGATCCGGCACTCGCTTCGGAACTGCTTCTTCTGCTTCATGTGGTTTTTGCCGATGGTGATCGTCACCCGGCAGAAATTGCGGCTTTCAGGCAGATTGTCTCCGAGAACTTTGGCATTTCAGCAGAAGAACTGCCGGAAGTGACAGAATATCTCAAAGACTTTGGCTATGAGACGACTACAAAGCAGGCGGCTTCGATGTTGGCTGAAATGGCGCCTGAGCGCCGTTCGTCACTGCTTCGTGACCTGGTGCGGATTGCGCGTGCGGATGATCATGTTGATCAGTCGGAAACAGCAATGATCAAGCGCATTGCTGATATTCTCGGCATTACAGCTGAAGATATCAGAGAAGCGCATAATCCGGCCCCTCGTGCGGTCTAAGGAAAAACGCGCCGCTCTTGGGATGGGCTGTTCGTCAGGCGTGCGCTTGGAAGAACTCGTTTCGTTGGCAGACAGGGTTCTGAGCAAAGCAGGTTTGAATCGACCGACAGTCATTGCAACGCTTGCCACCAAGCAGGGTGATCCGGTCTGGCTGGAGCTTGCTGCGCATTATGGCTGTGAGCTGCGATTTTTTGATGCCGGGCAACTTGAGCAAGAAACACCAAGGTTGAAAAATCCGTCGGACGTGGTTTTTGCGTCGGTGGGGTGCCATGGCGTTGCGGAATCTGCAGCACTTGCTGCCGCAGGGACGAATGCCGCCCTAATTATCGAGAAGACGGTTGAAGGTCGTGCCACCGCCGCGCTGGCGATGGCACTTCCTAATCAGAGCAATTTGCGGCGTTGCGCGATGTAAGTTGCAACGGTTGCAACGATCAGCAAAGCAGCGGTTGTCATAATGACGGCCACATAGGCATTTTCGAATGCCTGCGATGCAAGCGCAATCAAGTTATCTGCATCGGTAGCAGGCATTGATTGTGCGGCGATAAGCGCTTCATCAAGGCTATCGCGTGCAACAGACGGAATATCCGCGCCGACCGGCAAAATAAGGCTGGCGGTATAGAAGGCCGACAGAATGCTACCGAAAATTGTCACGCCCAGCGCATTGCCAAGTTCAAACGACACTTCCTCGACAGAGGCCGCCATACCAGCCTTCTCGGCCGGAGCGTTACTCATGATTGATGACGATGCGCCTGTCATTGCACAGCCAACGCCAAAACCTAAGACTGCAAGCCCTGCCAGATAGAAATGCGCTGAGAGCTTGTAGGTGAGGATATAGATCACTACGCCAAGAGCAGTGATGCCGAGCGACGCCCAGAGCACCTTGCCTGCACCAAGACGTGGCAACATCATGCCAGCTAGCGGCCCTGCGACGAAAGCTGCAAGCGGAATTGGCAGGATCATCAGACCAGCCTGCAACGGCGTCATGCCTTCGATCAACTGCATACGCTGGCTGAAAACCAGCTCCATGCCGGTCATCGAACCCGATGCAACAAGCGCCGCAAACACACCTGTAGCGAAAAGCCGGTTTTTGAACAGCGAGAAGTCAATCAACGGTTCGCTGCTTGAAAACTGACGGCGCACAAAAATGGTCGTTGCGATGAGCCCGATAATCAAAGCGCTCGCAAAGACAGCCATTGATGCGTCGCGCTTGGCGAGCTCCTTGATGGAGTAGGTCAGCGCGATCAGGCCGATCATGATCTGGATCGAGCCGATGAGATCCCATTTGCGCTGGGAGCCAAGTGGGCGATTTTCGAGGTTGAAGGCCGAAAGAGCAAGCGCCACCAGAACAACGGGCACGTTGATCAGAAATACGGAACCCCACCAGAAATATTCGAGCAGGATACCGCCTGCGACAGGACCGATGGCAGCGCCACCCGAAGCAATTGCCGCCCAGATACCAATGGCAAGCGAGCGTTCTTTTTCATCGGTGAAGGTCAGCCGGATAATCGACAGTGTGGCAGGCATCATCATCGCCGCACCACAGGCAAGGAATGCGCGGGCTGCAATCAGCACTTCCGGGTTTGGAGAATAAGCCGCGCAAAGCGATGCAAGGCCAAACACGGCCAGACCATTCATGAACATGCGCTTATGGCCGAGCTTGTCGCCCAGTGTGCCAAGGCCCGGCAACAGTCCTGCCACCACCAGCGGGTAGATATTCATGATCCAGAGCTTTTCGGAAGTACTTGCCGCGAGATCATGGGTGAGGCGTGGCAATGCTGTGTAAAGCACTGTCATATCCACAACGATGAGGAAAAGTGCGCTGGAAACTATTGCGAGAACGAGCCAGCGATTTTGCGGCAACATTGGATTACACCTTTTCAATACGAACGTATTCAAACTTGTCAGGGTGGCTGACATAATATAAATCCACCTGTATGGAAAGTAAGAAATTGCAAAAAACTGGCCGTCCGCGCTCAATCGACCGTGATCATGTGCTTGATATGGCCGAGAAGCTGGTTGCCGAAGGTGGCATCGTTGCTCTGACCATGGATGCGGTGGCGCAAGCTTCCGGCGTCACAAAAGGCGGCGTGCAATATTGCTTTGGTAACAAAGACGGGTTGATGAAAGCCATGATCGAGCGCTGGGGCGACCGGTTCGACGATCTGGTGACAGCGCGCAAGCAGCATAAGCAAGACGCGATTTCGCACATCGCAGCCCATATCGCGGTGACACGCGAAAGCGATGCTGAGGACGATTCTCGGTTTGCCGCTATGATCGCGAGCCTTATTCCCAACTCCCAGTATCTTGATGAAACCCGGACATGGTATCGCAAACAGTGGGATGGTCTTGATGTTTCAACGCCAGAAGGCAGGCGCGCGCGACTGGCGTTTATTGCCAATGAGGGTGCATTTCTGCTCAGAAGCTTCAACTTCTTCGAGTTGACGCCGGAAGAGTGGCAGTCGATCTTTAATGATATTCAAGGGCTTTTGCCTGAAAAAGATTGACTTTTCTGCTGCCTGCCAGGCATTCGGAATGCCTGAACAGAGGAAGAAAACTTGACAGTTCATTTCATTGGAGCCGGTCCCGGTGCCGCAGATCTCATCACCGTGCGTGGTCTGCGACTGATAGAAAACTGTCCGGTCTGCATCTATGCAGGCTCGCTGGTGCCCAAAGAGGTTGTTGCATCTGCACCAGAAGACGCGTTGCTGATTGATAGTTCCTCGCTGACGCTGGATGAAATCATTGCAGCAATTGAGGCCGCTCATGCCAAAGGGCATGATGTTGCACGCGTCCATTCAGGCGATCCGTCGATTTACGGCGCGATGGCTGAACAGATGCGCCGGCTTGATGCGCTGGGCATTCCTTATGATGTGACGCCGGGCGTCCCGGCTTTTGTTGCGGCTGCGGCTGCCATGAAGCAGGAACTGACGATTCCCGAAGTCAATCAGAGCATTATCCTCACGCGCACTTCGGTAAAATCATCCGCCATGCCGGAAGGTGAAGATCTCGCCACATTGGGCAAATCCGGTGCGACTTTGGTGATTCATCTGTCGATCCGCAATCTTGCGAAGATTGAGGCGGAGCTGGCGCCACTTTATGGGGCAGATTGCCCGGTGGTCGTTGCTTATCGCGTGGGTTGGCCAGATGAGCAGATCTTGCGCGGAACACTGTCGGATATTGTTGAGAAAGTTGCAGTTTCAGGCGTGAAAAGAACGGCAATGGTGTTTGTCGGGCGCGGACTTGATCCCCAAAATTTCCGTGATTCAGCGCTTTATCATGAAGCCCACAGCCATATTGCGCGCTCAAAATCTTAAAGCTGAACGCGCAAATTCAATTGCTTCTTCTACGGTAGCGACAACGGTTTTGGCTTCCACGGGGGGGCGAGCGATCATCATGACGGGTATGGCAAGATCACGCGCTGCTTTGATTTTTGCGTAAGAAATGCTGCCGCCGGAATTCCGGCTGACAATCAGGCCGATTTTTCGGTCGCTCAGGAATTGTTTCTCGGGTTCATAGTTTTCGGGCTTTGCCAGAACGATTTCACAATCGCGAGGCAATGTTACTTCCGGCGGGTCGATCATCCGCATGATGAAGTGAACATCGCTTCGCTCTGCAAAGGGCGCAATATGTTGTCGGCCCAGTGCGAGCAGAACACGTTCGCCAGTGGGGATTATCGTTGCGGCCTGCGCTTCATTTGCGACGTCAATCCAGTTATCGCCGTTTTCCTTTTCCCATGCCGGGCGTTCGAGCCGCAATAGCGGAGTTTTTGCCATACTGGACGCCACAACAGCATTGTGTGAAATGCGGGTTGCATAGGGATGGGTTGCGTCGATCAGAAGATTGATTTTCTCTGTTGCCAGATAAGTGGCCAGACCGTCTGCGCCGCCAAAGCCGCCTGTGCGCACTTTGCCGTTGATTGCAGCTGGATTGGCTGTTCGGCCTGCAAGGGACGTGATGGCTTCGACGGGCAGGACATTGAGTGCGGAAGCAAGCTTTGCTGCTTCCGCTGTGCCGCCAAGAATGAGTATTTTAGAGGCGGGCAAGGATATTGCCTTTGCGATCCGTCACGATGATTTCGACTTCAACAGGCGCGCCGCGCAGGGTTTTAAGCGCGACTTGCTTCGCTTTTTCGGCGATCGGCGTCGCCATGTCGATGCCAATGCCTTGAGTCATTTCAAGCACTTCCAGTGCAGTGTTGGCAAAAAGAATCCGGTCCTTCATGTCGTTTGGCGCACCGGCCTTTTCGGCAATGGTCCAGAGAAAGTTTTTATCGACTTGTGAGCGCGAGGAGTGAAGATCAAGTTCGCCCTGAGCAAGCTTTGTCAGCTTCGCAAAGCCGCCTGCAATGGTGAGCTTGTCGATGGGGTGTTCGCGCAAATACTTGAGCACACCACCCGCAAAGTCGCCCATATCGAGAATGGCAAAATCCGGCAAATCATAGATGGCTTGTGCTGCGTCTTCGGACGTTGAGCCTGTCGCAGCCAGCACATGCTTTTGCTTTTCAGCACGCGCCACATCGATGCCGCGATGGATCGAATGAATCCAAGCCGAGCAGGAAAAGGGATGCACAACACCTGTTGTGCCCAGGATCGAAATACCGCCAACAATACCAAGGCGCGGGTTCCACGTTTTTTGCGCGATTTCCTCGCCGCCCGGAACAGAGATCGTAATCACCAGATCGGCAGGCAGACCATATTCAGCGCAAATCTGTTCACAAATTTCGGTCATCATACGGCGCGGAACTGGATTGATCGCTGCTTCACCGGGCGGGATTTGCAGACCGGGACGCGTGACTGTGCCGACGCCTTCGCCTGCCTGAAACACAATGCCAGTGCCGGGAGGGGCAGGGAAAACCGTTGAGATGATTGTCGCGCCGTGTGTGACGTCCGGGTCGTCGCCTGCATCCTTGACGATACCTGCCATGGCATAGCCTTCGCCCAGCCCTTCATATTCAAGCTGGAAATAGGGGACCTCGCCTTTTGGCAGTATGATGCCGACAGGATCTGGGAATTCGCCGGTAATCAGCGCAGTTAGTGCGGCCTTTGTTGCGGCTGTGGCGCAGGCGCCCGTCGTCCAGCCGCGACGCAGCTCTGTTTTTTCCGGGCTTTTATTCGAAGGGGCGGTTTCATCGTTCATGGACGCCTTATAATGTATCTGATAGCTGTGCCGCCAGATAGAATTATGGTTGATGACGATGAATAAGCCCGAACATACGCCGGAATGTATTGTTGCGAAGAGCAAAGTGCGCTTGCCTTCGATGCAGCCGGGGCATGTCTGGCTTGTTGGTGCCGGGCCGGGTGATCCGGGTTTGCTGACACTGCACGCAGTCAATGCGCTGCGGGAGGCGGATGTGATCGTCTATGATGCGCTGGTCGATGAAGCCTGCCTTTCCTTGAAGCGGGATGAGGCATGTGTTGAATATGCAGGCAAACGCGGCGGCAAGCCTTCGCCAAAACAGCGCGATATTTCGTTGCGATTGGTTGAGTTGGCTAAACAAGGCAAGAAGGTTCTGCGCTTGAAAGGTGGTGATCCGTTTGTTTTTGGGCGCGGTGCCGAGGAAGCGCTGACGCTTGTTGAACACGGCGTGCCATTTCGCATCGTGCCGGGCATTACTGCGGGTATTGGTGGTCTTGCCTATGCGGGAATTGCGGCCACGCATCGCGACATCAACCAGTCGGTGACGTTTCTCACCGGCCATGATGCAACGGGACTGATGCCGGATCGTATCAATTGGGAAGGTGTCGCGCAGTCTTCTCCGGTTATCGTGATGTATATGGCGATGAAGCATATCGACCTTATCACCGGCCGATTGATGGCAGCAGGGCGCTCACCGGATGAGCCGGTGGCCTTCGTCTGTAATGCCAGCTTGCCTGAGCAGGTTGTTCTGGAGACAACATTGTCGCGTGCGGTTGCAGATGTGGAAAAGTCAGGTCTTAAGCCTCCGGCAATCGTGGTTGTGGGCGAGGTTGTAAAACTTCGTTCCGGACTTGACTGGCTTGGTGCGTCTCAGGGACGAAAGCTGACCAATGATCCGCTTCATCTTAACGAGGAGGAGAGCGCATGAAAGGTTTTCTGATTGCAGCCCCTGCTTCTGGATCAGGCAAAACCACTTTGACGCTTGGATTGTTGCGTGCGCTCAAGCGGCGCGGCGAGGCGTTGGCACCGGCAAAAGCCGGTCCTGATTACATTGATCCTGCCTACCATAAGGCTGCGAGCGGTGTGGATTGCTTTAATCTTGACCCATGGGCCATGCGGCCAGAGCTGATCAGTGCGCTCTCGTCGCGCATGACCGAGGGCAACAAGCTGCTTGTTGTCGAAGGTATGATGGGGCTTTTCGACGGGGCGCTTGACGGGAAGGGTTCATCGGCCGATCTGGCGCGAACGCTTGATTTGGCGGTGGTGCTGGTGGTCGATTGCGCGCGCCAATCTCATTCGATTGCGGCACTCATTTCGGGTTTCAGTCAGTTTCGCAAAGATGTGCTGATTGCGGGTGTAATCCTTAACCGGGTTGGCAGCGGCAGGCATGAGGCTATGCTGCGCGAAGCCATCAAGCCGCTTGGTATTAGCGTTCTTGGTGCAATCCCGCGCGATGAAGCGCTGGTTCTGCCATCGCGTCATCTTGGTCTTGTTCAGGCGGGTGAGCATGGTGATCTGGAACGTTTCCTTGAGCATGCAGCGGATGTGGTTGATGCGCGTATTGATTTTTCGGCGTTAGAGCATATCTGGTCTGGGCCGATGCAGCATGCCGCAATGGCCAATGTTCTGCGCCTCACGCCGCTTGGAAGCCGCATTGCAGTGGCACGCGACGATGCTTTTGCCTTTGCCTATGCGCATCTTTTTGAAGGTTGGCGCAGGCGCGGTGCAGAGCTTTCTTTCTTTTCACCACTTGGCGATGAAGCGCCCGATGAGAGCGCTGACGCTATCTATCTGCCCGGTGGCTATCCTGAGCTTTATGCCGGAAAACTGAGCCAGGCGAAGCGTTTTCAGCAGTGCATGAGAGATGCTGCGGATCGTCGCGTGCGCATTTATGGCGAATGTGGTGGCTATATGGTGCTGGGTGAGACGCTGGAAGATTCCTCTCGCGTGAGGCATCCGATGCTTGGACTGCTGCCGCTTGAAACAAGCTTTGCCAAACGCAAAATGCACCTCGGTTATCGCAAGCTGGAGCCTCTGGCGGGTTCGCCATGGCAGGTGCCACTTTCGGCGCATGAGTTTCACTATGCAAGCATCGTGCGAGAAGGTGAGGCTGAACGGCTGTTCCGCGTGCGCGATGCGTTGGGGGAAGAGCTGGGAGAGGCGGGGTTGCGCGTAGGGTCAGTTGCGGGGTCCTTCATGCATGTGATTGATTTTTCTGGAGACAATGCCTGAAGATGACTATTGAGCATGGTGGAGCGCTAGATAGGGCTATTGCGCGTTTTGGCGGCGCGGCGAAAGACTGGCTTGATCTTTCAACGGGCATCAATCCCGAACATTTTCCGTTGCCGGAATTGACAGCCCCCTTGTGGAACCGCTTGCCGGATGAGGGGCTTTTAGAGCGGGTTCTTAATGCGGCGCGTGTCTATTACGAAGCAGATCAGAATGCGCCAATCGTTGCCAGCCCCGGAACGCAGGCGCTCATTCAGCTTATTCCAACATTGTGCGCGCCTTCAACGGTCGCTATTTTGGGACCGACCTATCAGGAACATGCAGCAGCTTTTTCAGCGGCTGACTGGAATGTGGTCGAATGTGCGACCCTTGACGACATTCCAGAAGATGCTCGGGTGGTCACAATCGTCAACCCGAATAACCCGGATGGGCGGATTGTTGCGCGGCCTGATTTGCTGGGGCTTGCGCGAAAGCTTGGTGAGCGTGGTGGTTTTCTGGTTGTGGATGAGGCTTTTGCCGATCCACATCCGGAGGTGAGTATTGCGCGACATGCGGCGCATGCGCCGCTGGTCGTGCTCAAATCCTTTGGCAAGTTCTTTGGCCTTGCAGGCGTTCGACTTGGGTTCCTGCTGGCAAATGATGACCTTGTGAAGCGCGTTGCAGACAGGCTCGGTCCATGGGCCGTGGCAGGGCCGACGCTTGCCATTGCGCTCAACGCTTTTGAGGGTGGTGTTGAGCTTGAGGCATTTCACCAACGCATTGATAAAAGACGAGCTGAGTTGGCTACAACGCTCGCTCATTGTCAGCTCATAGAAGTCGGTGGCACGGCGCTTTTTGCGCTCGTTGCCCATGAAAATGCGCATGGAATTTACGATGCGCTTTGTGAGCGGCATATTCTTGTCCGAAAGTTTGCCTATGCACCTGACTGGTTGCGCATCGGACTGGCGCCTGATCAGGCTGGTCTTATGCGATTGGAACAGGCATTGCGGGATATTCTCCGCATAAGAAAATGATTCAGGAAAGCGCATCAAGTCCATGGAAATAAAGCTGATTATTCTTGCTTTAGCGCTTGTTCTGGATCGGGTTGTGGGCGATCCCCCGCAACTCTGGCAGAGAATTCCGCATCCGGTGGTTCTGTTCGGCAAGGCAATCAGTTGGGGCGAAAAACGTCTCAATGATCACAGTCTTTCCGTTAATGCACTGCGCAGCAATGGTATGTGGCTGATCATTGGTCTGGTGATTTCCTGTATCCTTGTGGGGCTGGCGCTGGGCTACCTGCTGCCTTTTCTCGGCACCGCAGGCGCGCTGGTCGAGATCGTCATCGTCGCGGTGTTTCTGGCACAGAAAAGCCTTGCTGATCACGTGAAAGCGGTGGCCGCTGGCTTGCGTGAAAATGGCATCGAGGGGGGTCGCAAAGCTGTTTCGATGATTGTTGGGCGCAACCCGGAACAGCTGGATGAAGGGGGCGTCAGTCGCGCGGCGATTGAAAGCCTTTCGGAAAATGCGTCGGATGGCATCGTTGCCCCTGCTTTCTGGTTTCTGGTGGGCGGATTGCCGGGGCTGTTTGCCTATAAACTCATCAATACAGCCGATTCGATGATTGGTCATCGCAGTGACCGTTATCGTCATTTTGGGCGCTTCGCTGCCCGTTTGGATGATGTCGCAAACTATATTCCGGCACGTTTGACGGGATTGCTGGCCGCAGTGGCTGCTGCATTTACTGTCGATAAAGAAGCCGGAAAAAGAACACTTGCCATTATGTGGCGCGATGCGCGACTGCATCGTTCACCCAATGCAGGATGGCCGGAATCGGCTTTTGCCGGTGCGCTTCAACTGGCACTTGCCGGACCGCGCCAATATGGATCGGAAAAGGTTGAAGCGCCGCTGTTTTACGGTGAGGGTAAGCGCGACGCTGATGCAGCCGATATAGACGCAGCAATTTCGCTGTATTGGTCCATGATGAGCATCATGACCGGGCTTATTATCGCCGCCAGTCTGATAGGGCTTATTGGTCGGATAGTATAAAATGCTGACCATTGTATCGCTGCAGGCGATTGGGATTATCGCTGCGCATACCGTTGCCATCGAATTTGATTGTGCCAAGTGCGGTTTCAAATGAACTGTCGCGCAAGATATCCATGAGCGGTTGCTTTTGTTCTGCGGCTTTGTTGAGCGCGGAAGCTGCAAGTTCAATGGTGGCAAAGCCCGTGACGGAATAAGCTTCTGCCAGCTTGCCTGCCTGAGTGATTGCATCGACGGCCGATTTTGCTGTCGCGAGATCCTGCGGCTTTAAAGGTGCAATCATCAGCGTTTCAGTGCTCAGTGGTTGAGCGCCGGGCGCCGCATTGAGCACGCTGCCGCCTGCGATGACCAGTGGATATTTGAGCGCTGCAGCGCTTTTGCCGATGGCTGCAATGTCATCGCGCTCGCCCCCAACATAGACATGTGTTGCGCCTGCGCGACGCAGTCGCGCGACAAGCGCGTTCTGATTTTCGAGGCCAGGTCGGTAGGTATCCGTGAAAACAGGCTGGAGTTGCTGGTCTTTCAGGTGTGCCAGAACCTGTCCGGCACGTTCACGACCCTCGATGGTGCCATCGTCGATCACGGCAAAGGGTTGTGCGCGCCAGAGGCTTCCCAGAAAACTGCCGGTTGCACGCGTTTCCTTATCCAGCCCCGTTGTAAGCCGAAAAACAGCAAACGGGATTGAGGCACGTTTTTCAGTCAGCGTTGGATCGCTTATACCAGAGGTGATAACGGGAATATCTCGCTCTTGCAAAATGGGAAGGGCTGCCTCCAGCGCCTCAGAACAAAGAAAGCCCGTCGCAATCGTCACCTTTTCCTTGAGAAAAGTTTCTGCTGCTGCCTTGCCACCTTCCGCATCGCACCGGTCATCTGCAACAACAAGCTCGGCGTGTTTTGCAGCTGCTGCTACGCGCGCGCCCTCCACGAGTTGGTTTCCGAGCGGGGTAAAGCTACCGCTTAAAGGGGCTGCAATGCCAATGCGCATGTCAGTTGCATTTTCTTGCGCTGAGACTGGCAAGCAAAACAGTGTAAAAGCCAATAGAGACAGAGTGACGATTTTTTTCCGGCTGAGCATACGCAATTGCAGGCGGAAAACCGCTGTTATTTTTTCCGGCAATGGCTTTAACTTCATCACGCGCTTTATCTTCTTTAAATATTTCATGGATAATTCAACGAAAAGTGGGTAGCGGTTTCCTCGCCTTTGT
This sequence comes from Ochrobactrum sp. S1502_03, assembly GCF_044435015.1. Classification (NCBI taxonomy): domain Bacteria; kingdom Pseudomonadati; phylum Pseudomonadota; class Alphaproteobacteria; order Hyphomicrobiales; family Brucellaceae; genus Ochrobactrum; species Ochrobactrum sp. S1502_03. The sequence goes on along the minus strand of NZ_JAYEXN010000015.1, from coordinate 34,103 downwards.
GCAATGCCCGTATAGGTATACAGGCAAAGAGACAATAATTTCAGGAAGCCTGACAGATAATACGGATGCTTGCTGACGTGCAAACGGATAAAGACACTACCTCAACTATTGTATCGGTCGAACCAAAGACTTATCGCGATGCGATGAGCCATTATGCTGGAGCTGTTCAGCTTGTTACGACTGCTGGCTCGGCTGGCCGTCGTGGGCTTACACTGACCGCTGCCTGCTCGGTTTCGGATAATCCACCCACGGTTCTGGTTTGCTTGCAAAAATCCCATCCAGAAAACCAGATTTTCATGGAAAATGGTGTTTTTGCGGTCAATACGCTGGCGGGAACACACCAGCAGCTTGCTGACGCATTTTCAGGCCGTATCGGTCTTACGCAGGATGAACGCTTTCAGCTTGCCGAGTGGGACGTGATTGCAACAGGCGCGCCGACGCTGAAAGGCGCATTGGCGGTTTTCGATTGCCGGGTTTTGAGCGTGCAGGATCATTCGACACACCATGTGCTATTCGGCGAAGTGGTGGGATTGCGCTCCAATGGTGATGAAGAAGCGCTAATCTATCTCAATCGCCGTTATCACAGGCTGGAACTTTGAACGGTTCTTTGGGAGGTACAATGCGCAAACGCGTTGGATTATGTGCAGGGCTTCTGCTGGCCTTCAACACGTCTGCCTTCGCGCAAGGGCCGCTTCCGCCGTTTAAAGATAATTATTTTGCCTACCCTTCTGTGCTTAGCAGTGCGGATAATGGCAATTACAAAGTCATTGATTACAATGAAATGCGCGACATCAACGGTCGTGATGCCGTGCCTGAAAAACGCGTGAAAGATGCCTATGTTTCGCTAAAGGCGCGTGCCTATCAAAAGGACGTCACATTTCAAACGGCCGCAGGTCCGGTTAAGGCCATGGCTGTGGGGAAGCGCGAAGGCGCATCCTTTATCGTCATCTATCTGCACGGGCGTGGCGGAAATCGTTTGCAGGGCGTGAATGATTTTACCTTTGGCGGCAATTTCAACCGCATTAAAAATCTGGCAGCTCTGAATGGTGGGCTTTATCTGACGCCAGACTTCAAGGACTTTGGGGCAATGGGGGAGGCACAGATTGCTGGGCTTATCGAAGCCGCGAAAGCGACTTCGCCATCTGCGCCACTCGTTTTGGCTTGCGGATCGCAGGGCGGGGCGCTTTGCTGGCGCATAGCGTCTAACGAAAAAGCCGGCAATCAGCTCTCAGGCCTTATCCTGTTGGGATCGCTGTGGGACGATGGCTTTTTCAAGTCGCCAGCTTTCAAAAAGCGGGTGCCGGTGTTTTTCGGCCATGGCAGTCGCGATCCGGTTTTCGCCATCGATAAGCAGGAAGCATTTTACCGGGATATCGGCAAACGCTCACCGGGTTATCCGGTACAGTTCCGTCGCTTTGAGAGTGGCAATCATGGCACGCCCATCCGCATGAGCGACTGGCGCGAGATGCTGAACTGGATATTCACGACACAATGATGAGGTCGTTGGGGATGCTCAACGAAAAACCGGCATTGTGGCCTTCCTGCCACTCGACAATTGGCTAAAAGCGAATAGTTATCAAAATTAAATTTTTAACCAATCAGCAGACCATAAGAGGTTGATCATGTACGGATGCACCCGCAACGGAGCCCGTTTGTTTTTTATTGCGATGCTGGCTCCATTGGCTGCCGCTTGTACAACAACGACGCAGAACGCAACGGTTCCCGGCAAGTCTGAAGCGCCGGTAACAGCTTCCAGCATTTCCCTGCCGCGTTTTATTCCGACATCGACAGTTGATTCTTCGCTGGCACAGCCTTGCATTACCGCTGCTGCGAACAAGTATTTCCTGCCTGAGCGCGTTATCAGCGCTGTTAACTCACGTCCGGCAGCTGGTGGTGGTACAATCGTTGACCTTAAGGTTGATCTGCGCACGGCGGTTTGTCAGGTCTCTGCGAATGGTTCCGTTCGCTCTGTTGTTGATACGTCGCCAAAGAGCGCTGATCAGGTGGCTGCGGAAGCTGCTGCTGCTAAGGCCGCATCGGCTGCGCCAGCACCGAAAAAATCGAAGAAGAATTGATTCAATAAATCATTGTAAGTTGCGAAAAAGGTAGGGATTTCCCTGCCTTTTTGTTTTTCATTTGTCCGGTTTTTCGCCGTACCAGCGTGGCGTGTAAACCCACTCTCCGCCTTCCGCGCGGGGAAAACGCACCGTGTGTGATGAGCCGATAATCACCACTGTGCGCATGTCAACATCATCGGGTGTGAGTTCGCCCAAAGTGACCACACGGGTTGTTTCTGCGGGTCTGCCAATATCACGACCAAGCACGACCGGCGTTTCTGCGTCGCGATATTGGCGCAGAATCTCCAGTGCGCGGCCCAGCTGATGCGGGCGAGCTTTGGAAATCGGATTGTAGAACGCCATGGCAAGATCGGCTTGCGCTGCCAGCGCCAGACGCTTCTCAATCACATCCCAAGGCTTGAGATTGTCCGAAAGCGAAATGATGCAGAAATCGTGTCCGAGCGGTGCACCAATGCGGGACGCTGCGGCCATTGCTGCGGAAATACCCGGCTGAATGACCAATTCAACACCATGCCATGCCGGATCGTTTGATTCATGCAATGCCTCGACAACCGCTGCTGCCATGGCAAATACGCCCGGATCGCCGGAAGATACCATAACCACATTGCGACCAGAAACTGCGAGCTCAAATGCATGGCGTGCACGCTGCATTTCTTCGCGATTGTCGGTCATATGGATGAGTTGATCGTCGCGGAAAGGGCCCGCCATGCGGACATAGGTTTCATAACCGAGCACGTCTTCGGCTTGTTCCAGATCACGCTGGACCGCTGGTGTCATCAGATCACGGGAGCCGGGTCCAAGACCAATAACAGTAAGCTTGCCGCGCTTACGCCCGATAAACAGAACATCGGCAGGAGTAGATGCAACGGCCATCGTCAGGGTTTCAGTCACTGTGTGGTGAACAGGGTTTTCGATAGAGGCCGTCACGAGATCGGCATCGCTTGCAACAAAGCGCAATGGCGCTTTCAGTGTTTTTGCTGCCTGATGAATATGTAACGATGCGCAATCTTTCTCGTGAGCGAGAAGCAAAGCCAGTGAGTCTATAGACAAGTCAGAATTGTCGAAGGCTTGCTTGATGAGGCTCGTCAGGTCTTCGGTCGGCTTTTCGATAGCGATCGCAACCGTTCGTGGATGATAGATCAGCTCATTGGCCTGTGGCGTGCGGATTTCAGGCGTGATGCTGATTATCAGTTGCCCATCGCCAGCAAGCGGCAGCTTTGATGCCGCAAGCCAGCGGGATTTGCCATTGATTTGTAGCTTTTGCCCTGCCAGCAGGTCGGACATGAACGTCTTGGCATTGTCCGGATTGGCGAGTGTTAGTTCTGCCGGAGGATGAAGCAGGTTGATGCCGAAGCGCAACTCGCCCGTCGTTGTTATGGCGGGGGCGACCTTCAGCGCATCAGCGATAGTGCGTGCCAGATCGTTGACGCCTGACAGCCCGCCAAGCAATGGCACGACCGCGCTGCCATCTTCTGCAACGGCCAGAACCGGAGGCTCTATGCGCTTGTTTTGCAGAAGGGATGCAAGCGCGCGAATAATGATGCCGGAAGCGCACAAAGCGATAACAGGTCGGCCTTCTTCATAAAGTGCGCGGATTGTATCGCCAAAATGCGTGAAATGCTTGTCTGCGCTCGTAACGCGGTTTTCAAGTCCCAGGACTTCCGCATTTTCAAGTGCTGACTGCACGTTGCGTGCTGTGGCGATTGCTGCTTCGCTCAAGATCAAAATTGCAGGCTTCATGCACCGTTCCATTTGCTGCCCGGAACGAGAATGATCGAAAAATATGGGCAATCGCTGCCGCTGACCTCGGTTAAAGGGGCAATCCGCTGGTTCTGCATGGTTGCGCGCTCGATATAAAGCGCACGATCCATCAACCCAAGTTCGGTCAGCACAGCGCGTACCTTGTCGAGATTTTTGCCGAGTTTCATGATGGCTGCGGCCTCTGTAGCTGCGAGGCGGTTTTTCAGCTCTTCCGCACTCATAACGCCCGAAAGGATCGACAAGGTCTGGTTGCGATAGACCAAAGGCGCGCCGAGCACGGCAGCAGCGCCCAAAACAGAGCAAACGCCAGGTACGACTTCCGTTTCGTATTTTTCGGCCAATCGGTCATGGATATACATGAACGATCCATAGAAGAACGGATCGCCTTCCGCGATCACGGCCACGTCACGGCCTGCATCAAGATGGCTTGCAATCGTCGTTGTGATCTCGATATAGAAATCGCTCACGATCTGCTCATAATCCATGTGCGCCGGCAGTTTTTCGGTCGTCACCGGATAGATGAGCGGAACCAAAGTCTGCTCGGATGACAGATAGGTTTCGACAATCGTCAGTGCATTGCCCTTTTTGCCCTTGGCTGCGTGATAGGCGACGACAGGAGCGGATTTGAGCAGTCGCAGCGCTTTGAGCGTGATGAGTTCAGGATCGCCGGGGCCGACGCCCAGACCATAGAGCTTGCCTTTTGGGGCCATTATTCGTGCTCCGAAGCAAGTGCATTAACGGCGGCTGCGGTCATGGCGCTGCCGCCGCGCCGTCCGCGTACGATCACGAAAGGGACACCACGGCTGTTTTCAGCCAGTTCGTCTTTGGATTCAGCTGCACCGACAAAGCCAACCGGCATGCCGATGATAAGAGCGGGCTTGGGCGCACCACTATCCAGCATTTCAAACAGGCGGAAGAGGGCGGTTGGCGCGTTGCCGATAGCAACAACGCTGCCCTCAAGGTGCGGGAGCCAGAGATCAAGGGCTGCGGCAGAGCGTGTGTTGCCGATCCCTTTCGCCAGCTCAGGGACCGACGGGTCGTTCAGCGTGCAGATCACTTCATTATTGGCTGGCAGACGTGAACGGGTGATCCCTTCTGCAACCATGCGCGCATCGCAGAGGATCGGCGCACCTTTCGCTAGAGCTTCGCGTCCGGCCTGTCCTGCACCTTCTGAGAAGACGATGTCTTCAACGATATCGACCATGCCAGATGCGTGTGCCACGCGCACGGCAAGCTTTTCGAGATCCGCAGGTATGCGGCTCAAATCGGCTTCAGCGCGGATGATGGCGAAGGAGCGGTCATAAATGGCTTGCCCGTCGCGGATATAAACTGTCATGGCGCCCGCTTTTTTATTTGTTCAGCAGCTTTGCTGTTTCATCAATGGTGATGTTTGACGCCAATAGCCGCCCGAAGCGTGCTGGTCCAGCCTTGTCTTGCAAAAATAGGTCGTAATGCGTTGGGGAGAGCGCAAGAAGTGTGTGAGGCAAGGGTGAAAGCGCGGCACAGGATTTGGCACAGCCGGTGATGTGAATCTGCGCGGTATCGCTTTTTAATTGGCGTGCAAGCGCTTCACCGTCTGCCTGGGTATCTGCGAGCGCAGAAGCGCAGCCTTTGGAGCCGGAACAAGCGCGAAGGCGGGCCGCTGGCGAGGTAGGCTCGGTCGCGAGGCCCAGCGCGTGAAGTTTGCCTAGGATGCTCTGCCCTTCCGCTTCCGCAATATGCGGTATCAGAATGCCTTGCCAAGGCGTGAGGTGCAGCGCGTGTTTTGTAAGCCGGGCCAATCCTCGTAGTTGCTGCGGTGTCAGGCGACCAAGCAGTGGCATCGCACCAATATAAAACTTGCCGCCGATCTGTTGATGCAAACCAAGATGCGCGTGCGCGGTGGGGGCTTTGCGCTGCCAATTTGGCGGTGCATCAAATTCAAATGGAAGTGTTCGAAGAAATTCTTCAACCGGCATTATGTCGAAGAGGTGTTTCATCCGTGCGATGCCTTTTTGGCGAGCCGCAAGGAAATGTTGTAACAGCGCTTCGATGAAGGGCAGGGCATTTTGGCTTGAAACTGCCCCATGCGCCTGTTTGTCTGGCGAGGACGCCAGTCCAAACACATAGGCTTTGCCGCAATCAATTGCTGACAGCCAGATGTCGCCGGGATGCGAAACCATCGCGCAATCTTCGCCGCCATCGATCTGGATCGAGAATTTGGACGACAGCGCATGATAGGTTTTGTTTTCCTGCACGACGGAGAGCAGATTTGTAGCAAGGCCGGTCACATCGCAGATCTGGCCGCGATCAATGCCGGTAGTCGGGCTGACCATGACATTGCGAACATCATCGGCTGCCGCATTTTTGGCACCCAGCCCCGCCTCATGAAGTGCGGTAATCACATCGGGCCAGACATCGGGATGAATGCCACGAAGCTGGATATTGGAGCGAATCGACAATTCAATTGCACCCGTTTCAAAGCGTTCGGCGATGTCTGCGATGGCTTGAGCCTGTGCCACACTGAGCCGTCCGAGTTTCAGCTTGATGCGGGCAATCGCGCCGTCCTTGCTCATCACCATGCGCGAAAGCCCCGGACAGGCATTGCGCCGGTCGGGTCTGGTAGCAATAGTCTGGCTGTTTTGCTGGCTCAACATATTGGTCTTATACGCCTTCGTGCTTGCACTTGCTACAGCGTCGCCATACGAACAAGGAAAAGGAGCAAGGCTTATGAGGCGCTGGCTGACAATTATTGGTATTGGTGAAGATGGGCTTGCGGGTCTTGGACAGAATGCCTGCAACGCGCTTATCAATGCTGATGTGATTTTTGGCGGCAAGCGGCATCTGGCGTTTCTCAATGAGGGTATTAACGCCGAGCAGATTGCATGGCCGTCGCCTTTTGAAAATGCATTTCCGATGATCGAGGCACAGCGCGGGCGGCAGGTTGTGGTGTTGGCGAGCGGTGATCCTATGTTTTATGGCATGGGCGCATCGCTGAGCCGTCATTTCTCGAAACAGGATATGCAGATCATTCCTTTTCCTTCGTCCTTGTCGCTTGCCGCAAGCCGTATGGCATGGCCGTTGCAAGAGGTGCGCGTGGTTAGTGTTCACGGGCGCCCGTTTGAACTGTTGGCAGCGCACGTCTTGCCCGGCGAGAAAATTCTCGTGCTGAGCAATGATGGCACGACGCCTGCAAAAGCCGCATCGCTGCTCAAAGAAAAAGGTTTTGGCCAAAGCCACTTGACGGTGCTTGAGCGTCTCGGCGGACCGAAGGAAAAATCTATCAGCTGTAATGCTGATGATTGGTCACATGAAACCTGCGCCGATCTCAATGTGCTGGCAATTGAATGTATCGCTTCACGCGGTGCCGTCGTTTTTTCACCCGTCAGCGGTTTGCCGGATCAGGCATTTGAGAATGACGGCCAGCTGACAAAACGCGATATCCGCGCCGTGACGCTGTCGCGGTTGCAGCCGCTGCCGCATGAGCTTTTATGGGATGTGGGTGCGGGTTGTGGTTCGATTGGTATTGAATGGATGCGCGTGCATGCATCATGCCGGGCGATTGCTATTGAGGCTGATGAAACACGGCAGGGCATCATTGAGCGCAATGCACGCACGCTTGGCGTACCTGGTTTACAGCTGGTGAACGGCAATGCGCCTGAAGCGCTGCGGGGTCTTGAACCGCCAGATGCAATTTTCATCGGTGGAGGCGTGACAGACAAAGGTGTGATTGAAACCTGCTGGGCAGCGTTAAAACCCGGTGGGCGTCTTGTTGCCAATGCAGTTACATTACAAAGTGAAATGCAGCTTTTCAATTGGCGTCAACAGCATGGTGGTGAGTTGACGCGGTTGCAAGTCGCCCATGCGGGCGCACTTGGTTCTTTTGATGCATGGCGTCAGGCACTGCCCGTCACAATTTATTGCGGTATCAAAGATAAATGATGACTTGAATCGTCATGTTATATTCGGTTACTGCTTGGTCGTTATTTCTGATGAGGAGACAGGCATGTCCGAATTGAGCCTGAACGCCAACGCTCGTATCGCACTCGACAACCCCGATCGTATCGTCAAGCAGTTGCTGGATCATTTTGACGAACATGGTGATGTGGAGCGTAACGAAAGCAGCGCTAAGCTCGTTTTGACATTTGGACAGGCAAATGTGCGCTGGAATGACGAAGCGGTTGATGTTGATGTGCGCAGCGACGATGATACCGGCCTTGCCTATATGAAGCTGTCGATTGCTTCGCATATTTTGGAATTTCTCGATAAGAACGATACTCTGCCGAAGATCCGCTGGGTGGGTGATGGCGCTGCCGGAGAGTTGCTGCCTTATTTCCGCGAAATGAAGGTTGTTTCGGTTTCCAATGTAACGCCGCATATGCGCCGTGTGCGTTTGCAGGGTGAAAATCTGAAACGTTTTTCGCAACATGGCCTTCATATCCGTCTACTTTTCCCGCAAAAAGCATTGGCTCAGCCGCAATGGCCACTCATGGGGGAGGACGGCCGTCCGGTCTGGCCGGAAGGTGAAGCGCAGATCGTGGCGCGTGTTTATACAATTCGCCGGATCGATGTGGATGCCGGTTGGGTTGATATCGATATGGTTGTCCATGGCGATGATTGTGATGCGCCGGGGTCCGGTTGGGCAATGAGCGTCAAGCCGGGTGATATTGTCGGCATGACCGGCCCCGGTGGCGGTGATGCAGCTCACGATGCACAGTGGTACTTGTTGGCCGGTGACGAAACAGCGCTGCCAGCAATCGGGCGCATTCTGGAACGCCTTCCAGAAGGCGTTAAGGCCGTTGTCCGTGTTGAGATTGATAGTGCTGCGGAAGAGCAGAGCATTCCGTCAAAGGCTGATGTTGATCTGCAATGGCTGCATCGCAACGGCCAGGAAGCCGGAACGACAACGCTTTTGCAGGACGCTGTTCGTGCGGTTGAATTGCCTGAAGGTGAAGAAAATATCTATGTTTGGGCAGGCTGCGAATTTAACGCTTTTCGCGCAATCCGAACCTATATGCGCAAAGAGCGTCATATTCCGAAAGATAAGCAGTTGATCGTTGCTTACTGGCGGCGCGGCTATGATGGCGATAATGCCCGCCGCGGCCCCGAAGACTAGAGCATTTCCAGCAAAAGTGTGAAGCGGTTTTGCGTGGGATAATGCGTAAAAAAAAACGGCCAGAGCATTTCCGAAGGTTCAATCAAAACAGGAAATGCTCTGGCTGTGTGGACAATTATATTATGGTTCGCAGTGGGAATAGAAATCAGCCCGGCGGACTGATTTCCACGCGAAGGCAGTTCCCACTTTTCCGCGACATGCTTTAGAAGCGGTAGTTTACACCGGCCTTGATCGAATGGTTCTTAAGATTGTTATATTGCGTAACGCCGTTTACCTTTGACTTCACGTCGTTAAAACGCTGGAAGTCATATTCAGCCTTGACCGAGATAGGGCCGGAGATAGCCTGCTCAACACCTGCGCCGATCAATGCGCCGCCCTGCCAGCCGGGTGCCGAGGTGGTTGCGTCTTTTGCCTTGAACTTCGTGACGCCATAGCCGGCGGTGCCATAAATAAGCGTCTTGTCAATTGCATAGCCGACCTTGCCTTTGGCGTTGCCGTTCCACGACTGCTGAAGGCTGCCACCGTTGCCGATACGATGTTCGGCTTCCGCAAAATTGCCTTCCAGCTCGCCGCCGAAAACAAGATTGCCGCTCTGCATGTTTTTACCAATCACGGCACCGCCGAGCAAACCTGTGCGGTTGGTGAATGGACCCGGAACCCGCGACGAGGAGGCGCCGATCTGTGCGCCGATATAGTTGCCTGACCAGTCGTGTGATCCCGATGCTGCGGGCTCGTTATAGGTATAGTCGTTGTTGTCCATTATGTCGGCCGCAAATGACGGCCCAGAAAAAGCAACAAGTGCGACACCGAAAGCAGCGGCGGTATAGAAACGCTTCAACATTTTTTACTCCAGTTTTCCCGTCAAAACGCTGCCGGGAAATATGCTTGAACTCTTTTCGGGGCGGGGCGGAAACCCGGATCCCGGACTGCCTCTCTCGTCGCCTGTGATTGTGTCTAAATTTAAGAAAATTCGAACGGGTCGGTCGATGTAAGCATGCGTTTTCGTTCACATGCTTAATGAAAGGTAACCATACCCAAAGCATTTCTTTTTGTTTTCAAGCCTAACCTGTTCCGAAAGCTGGTTCCCATTTTTCGGGTTCGCTTTAGATCAGCTTCAGACCACGCATGCTGATATGACCGTGCTTGCCGATGATTATGTGGTCGTGCAGCGCAATGCCGATTGGTTTTGCGGCGTCAATCAGAATCCTGGTCATTTCGATGTCGGCACGCGATGGCGTGGGATCGCCGGACGGATGATTGTGAACAACGATAATTGCTGACGCAGACAACTCAAGTGCGCGCCTTACGACCTCGCGCGGATAGACGGGTGTGTGATCGATGGTGCCCTGCTGTTGAACTTCATCGGCAATGAGGCGGTTCTTTTTGTCGAGAAATAATACCCGGAATTGCTCACGCGTTTCATAGGCCATGGCCGTTGTGCAATATTGAATAACCTGGCTCCACGAGCCAAGCACTTCACGCTCCATCACGGTGCTACGGGCTGAGCGTTTGGCCATAGCTTCAACGATTTTAAGCTCAAGGGCGATTGAAGGGCCGATTCCCGGCGTTTCCGCGAGAAGCTTTTCCGGTGCGCCCAGAACCTCTGCAAGAGAGCCAAAACGGATGAGCAAAGACTTCGCGAGTGGCTTTGTGTCTGCGCGCGGGATAACACGGAAAAGCAGCAATTCAAGCAGTTCGTAATCGGCCAGTGCATCGGGCGCTGCTTTAAAGCGTTGCCGCAGCCGCTCGCGATGCCCCATATGATGCGGCTTTTCAACCTGAGCCGTTAAATGAATACCTTCATTAAAGCCGGGAAGGTCAAAACTTCCCGGTTTCTTATTTTTGGGTGCCATTCTGTTTGAACCCCCGCAGAAACAGAATTCATTCTCTTTTTACCGCATGGATGGCGGCCCGAATATATTCTTCGGCGACAGTGTGAAAATTTCACAACCATCGTTGGTGACGCCGACAGTATGTTCATATTGTGCGGTCAGCGAACGGTCGCGTGTAACCGCAGTCCAGCCATCTGCCAGAACTTTGACACCCTGCTTGCCGAGATTGATCATCGGCTCAATCGTAAAGATCATGCCTTCCTTGATCTCGACGCCTTCATTAGGGGTGCCATAATGCAGAATATTGGGCGCATCATGAAAAAGCTGACCGACGCCGTGGCCGCAGAAATCCCGAACGACTGAGCAGCGTTCACCTTCTGCATATGTTTGGATTGCGGCACCAATCGCGCCGGTCTTCGCACCGGGCTTGACCGCAGCAATACCGCGCAAGAGGCTTTCATAGGTTACTTCCAGAAGGCGTTCAGCGGCTCGCTTGATTTCACCCACCGCATACATGCGGCTTGAGTCGCCGTGCCAGCCATCAAGCAGATAGGTAACGTCGATATTGACAATTTCACCTTCCCGCAGTGGCTTGTCGTCAGGGATGCCGTGGCAAACCACATGATTGATGGATGTGCAGGTCGATTTTGTATAACCGCGATAATTCAGTGTCGCCGGAAAAGCGCCATGGTCCATGCCGAACTCAAACACAAAACGATCTATCTGATTGGTTGTCACACCTGGCTTGACGATGTCGTTGAGCGCGTCGAGGCAACGGGCGGTCAGGTTGCAGACCTTGCGCATACCTTCAAAGGCTTCGGGGCCGTAAAGCCTGATTTGCCCCGTGTATTTCATCGGTGCGCTCGTCGCCTCAATATAAGTCACCATCTCAACTCGTCTTTCTCATATACTATTGGCACCAAAGTCTCAGCATGGATGCCTTTATCTGATATTTGGCATCGAATCGCCCAGGCCTCAACCCCTGCCGCGCGTGCGCGTTCAAATGCGCGTGCATAAGCCGGATCAAGATCGCCGGAGATGCTGAATCTGTTGCAATCGCTCCGCTGGATAATAAACACCATCACGCCTCGATGGCCAGCGGATACAACATCAATGAGTTCATCAAGATGTTTTGCACCGCGCGCAGTGACGGTGTCGGGAAATTCGGCCAGGGAAGGGGTGCGAATGAAGTGCACATTTTTTACTTCCACATAGGCGCGGGGGCGGTCCCCTTCATCAAGAAGAATATCGATGCGTGAGTTGCGGCCATATTTCTGTTCGCGCTTGAGAAGCCCGTAATTTTTCAAATCGGGAATCATGCCTGCCAAGATGGCTTCTTCGGCAATTTTATTTGGCAGGCCAGTATTGACGCCAACAAGGGTATTGTCGGCTGCAACGATCTGGAGTGTATGCGGATATTTGCGATGCGGAGCGTCTGAGACACTGAGCCAAACGCGGGAGCCGGGCGCGGTCAGGCCAAGCATCGAACCGGTATTGGGAACAGAAGCGGTGATGAAACGCCCATCATCAAGCGTAACATCGGCCAGAAATCTTTTATAGCGTCGCTCAAGGCGACCCGTCACAAGGGGCGTTGGAAAAAGCATGCACCGATTTAGGTTTATGGGGGCGCCGTTGCAAGTTATTCCCGCATCCAATTGAAGATCAGCTCCTCGCGGAACGCAAAGCGCGCAATATGGCTCGAAACGACGTTTTCCATCTGTTCGAGAGTTGCTTCCGGAGCCTCTATGGTCGCAGTGAGATTCTGTTCGCTGGCATTGAGCATGACAACGCGATTCTCGCCCAAATCGATTCGACCGCTTTCCGGCGTAAATTCGACTGTGAACTTATGCGCCCAATGTTTGCATAGTTGCTGCAAATAGCGGCTTGCATGCGTGGTGGACACGGTTGCTGTTGTTTTGGCCATGATGTCTGTCCGGTTTTCTGTTTGAACGGACCACGCGTAACATCATGCCAGAGGCAGTACCACTTATATTCATACCAATTTTTAGGGTAATAAAAAACCAGCAAGTGGTACGCCCAAGGGGAATCGAACCCCTGTCTGCGCCGTGAAAGGGCGCTGTCCTAACCGCTAGACGATGGGCGCCTGTTGCTGGTGTGGGTCGGCTTATAGGCAGGAAAATTCTGCCACGCAAGTCCTTTTTGAGAAAATATTCAAGAAAAATTCAGTGGCTGCGCTTGTCAAAGGAAACATGCGAAAACAAAGGGATAGAGGGGGCATGCCAAGAAGAGCGGAGATACACCGCATCAGACGAAATCGTCGCTCGAGGTTTTTTGGCAATCATGATTTTGGAAAGAAAAACCAGCAAGTGGTACGCCCAAGGGGAATCGAACCCCTGTCTGCGCCGTGAAAGGGCGCTGTCCTAACCGCTAGACGATGGGCGCCTGTAGCTGGTGTGAGTGGGCTTATATTCAGGAAGAACCTGACTCGCAAGCCCTTAATATAACTTTTCTAAAAAAAACTCGCCGGGGGCCGGTTTTGTCGTCTGCCATATGGCTGATGACGTAGCTATCACTATGAAAATTAAAGAAAAAGCCGGGAACTGATCCCGGCTTTAAACATTTGGATTATTTCTTGCAGCTCCAGTTCCAGTCACGTTCAGGGCCGACGTCCACGTGAACTGCGGTGGTATGGCAATAGGTGCCGACGCCGCCGCGTCCTGGCATGTTGCGTGCAAAGCGTGCAATCTCGTGTTTTGAAACACCGGAAATCTGAATGTCGGCAGCAGCGCAGATCATGTGCAGTGATTTGCGTGCACCATTGACCTTGCGATTATAGGACGGGCTGCGATAGCCGGATGTGATCATGACGGGGCGACGGAAGTGACGTTCCATCGTCTTGAGCATTGTCACAAGCTGCGGCTTGAGGCAGGCCACATCGACCGTTTCACGCTGGACTTTCAAGCCGTTGGGCGCAAGGCGCGCCAATCCGGGTGCCGAGGCAAGTTGCACGGATGCATAATCATCATATTCATTGGCATCAATGTCGCTATCATCATAGATGCTTTTGCGATGCTTGATTTCAAAGCCGCCATTGGGGCGCACGCCAGGAAGCGAATAATTATAGTCCCGCGTTGATTTTGTGTTAGGTCTTACAACGGCAAGTTTCTTATTTTTTGAGTTGCCCGCATCCTCGTCGTTGAACAGGCGCGCGATGCTGCCTTGGCCGGCCGTCGCCGGGCTTTGGGGCGCGACATAGGCATTGGCGTTCTTTGCTGAGCCAAAGAGCGACGCCACCTGAACTGGTTTTTCCGGCTCTGCGGGTTTGGGTGTCTCTGGCTGTTTTGCTTCTGCCGCCTCAGCTTTTGCCTCCGGCTTGGCTTCGGGCGTGGCTGCAGTTTGCTCTTCAGCTTTCTGATCAGGCTTTTTCGCTTCTGTTGCAGCGGCGGTTTCAGCGGGGGATTCGGTTGGCTTTTTGCCGAATATGCTGAACAGAGAAGAGGGTTTGCTTTCTGTCGCAAGAGCCGCAACCTGAACAGAGCTGTCCGGTGCCTGTGAAGCCGTCCCGGTTGTCGAGGTTGCTGAAGCTACAGCCTTTGTGCTGTTTTCAACCGGTTTTGCTTCGGCAACAGCAGTCGGCTTTTGTGTTTGAGTTGCTGCGCCTGTTTGGGCTGCTTCGGCAGCGATTGTCTGATCGGCGGCACTCTGAAGCGTATCCGCAATAATGGAACCATCGGCGCTGTTTGTCATTTGTAATGGTGAATTGCCGTTACCCGTAGAGGTGCAGGATGTCAGAACAAGCGCAATCAGGGCTACACTGCCGCAAAGCAGTTTTCTTGTCGTTTTTTGCGATGGCTCTGCAAGTTTCAATGTCTGCTCCAGCTCTTCCATGTGAGTTTCGCTAATCAATAGAAAGCAGATTTACTCACTGAAACCAGTCACCAAGACCGGGGTAGATAACGAGAGCGGTTTCCATCAAGACGGATTTTCAAACCGCTCTATCACTTTGTTTTAAGCGCTTCCTATGCAAGGCCCTGTCGAACCCATTCTGGAAATGCTTGAATATTTTCAGCGCCTTATCGCGAAAAGATCAGTTTTGTCATCGCTTTAAAGCGCTAAGATACAAATCAACGAGTGATAAACTGTAACCAATTTTTAGGATTTTTAACTGCCAAAGGCAACTACTGAAAAGCACTCAATGTTTTAGAATGGAGCAAATGACCTTCAAATTGCATTGAAATAACGCAATATTACTATTCGTAATTTTTGTTTATACTTGCTACTGAGGGTGTCGCTCGAGTGCTTCCAGTCTTATCATTTTCAACTCACATGTTGACATGACGTATTGAGATGGTGCTATCCATTTCGCATTATATTATCTGTGTCGCATCAGGCATATTGCCAGATGCAGGCAGAATATCAGAATTGGGACCGGACATATGACCAAGAACACGCGGAAGATTGCCAATTTCATGCTGGCAGCAACAGCCGTGGCGTTTCTTGCGGGCTGTGCCGGTGGGGCGGAATTTCGGGGCACGCCGCAGGAAGGTGCCAAGCGCACCGATACCTATCCGACCTTTGGTCGTATGCCGAAAGCTGCAACCACGCAGATTACGCCGGAAGAAAAAGCGCAGATCACGTCAGGGCTTGATTCTGACCGGACGCGCCTTGCGGTTTCGCGTTCTTCCTCTGCGACACTGACACCAGCGCAGGCTGCCGCGTTGCGTAAGCAGGCGCAGGAAGAAACAGACGCGACCCTCAAGCAGATCGAATCCGGGGAATAATTGGCTTTTATTGACATTTAAAAGCTTCGTCGCTGAGGCGTAACAAGTCTCGACCCGATTCGATAACAGGTGTATAGCTCCTAACCCGGTGCATACGCGCCGTTTCATTCAACCCCTTTCTGGAACAGGATCATGTCGGAAGAATTTCATAAAGTCCGTCGCTTGCCACCTTATGTCTTTGAACAGGTTAACCGCCTGAAGGCATCGGCGCGAGCGGCCGG
This sequence comes from Ochrobactrum sp. S1502_03, assembly GCF_044435015.1. Taxonomy (NCBI): domain Bacteria; kingdom Pseudomonadati; phylum Pseudomonadota; class Alphaproteobacteria; order Hyphomicrobiales; family Brucellaceae; genus Ochrobactrum; species Ochrobactrum sp. S1502_03. The sequence goes on along the minus strand of NZ_JAYEXN010000015.1, from coordinate 18,374 downwards.
TGCCGATATTATCGATCTTGGAATGGGTAATCCCGATCTGCCGACGCCTAAGAACATTGTCGATAAGCTTTGTGAGGCTGTTCAGGATCCGCGCGCGCATCGGTACTCTTCATCGAAGGGTATTCCGGGTCTTCGCCGTGCGCAGGCGCAATATTATGCGCGTCGTTTTGGTGTAAAGCTTAACCCGGATACACAGGTTGTTGCGACGCTTGGTTCCAAGGAAGGCTTCGCCAACATGGCACAGGCAATCACAGCGCCTGGCGATGTGGTGCTTTGTCCGGACCCAACCTATCCGATTCACTCGTTTGGCTTTATCATGTCGGGTGGTGTGATCCGTTCGATTCCTGCTAAGCCGGATGAAGAGTTTATTCGTGCGCTGGATCGCGCGGTAAAGCACTCCATTCCAAAGCCGCTGGCGCTGATCCTCAACTTTCCTTCGAATCCGACGGCTTATACTGCGACGTTGGATTTCTATAAGGACGTGGTCGATTTTGCCCGCAAGAATGATCTCATTATTTTGTCCGATCTCGCTTATTCGGAAATCTATTTCGACGAAAACAACCCGCCGCCATCGGTTCTTGAAGTGCCGGGCGCAATGGATGTGGCTGTCGAATTTACCTCGATGTCGAAGACATTCTCGATGCCGGGCTGGCGCATGGGCTTCGCAGTGGGTAACGAGCGTCTGATTGCAGCCTTGACCCGCGTAAAATCCTATCTGGATTATGGCGCGTTCACACCTATTCAGGTTGCGGCAACCGCAGCGCTGAATGGTGATGGCTCTGACATTGCATATGTCCGCAATGTCTATAAGCAGCGTCGTGACGTGCTGGTTGAAAGCTTTGGCCGTGCTGGCTGGGATGTGCCGCCGCCGGCTGCAACCATGTTTGCATGGGTTCCGATTCCAGAGCGCTTTCGTGCGCTGGGCTCGCTCGAATTCTCCAAGCTGTTGGTTGAGATGGCCGATGTTGCCGTGGCACCGGGCGTAGGCTTTGGCGAACATGGTGATGAATATGTTCGTATTGCTCTTGTCGAGAACGAACATCGCATCCGTCAGGCTGCGCGTAACATCAAGCGCTTCCTGTCCACAAAGGATGAGAATCTACATAATGTTATTCCGCTTGAAGGTCGCCGCTAAGCGATTTTAACCGAACATAACAAGGGGCGTCTTCTGGTCGGCCCTTGTTTCCCTCCCATACAAAATCAACAATTCAGAAGGTCGAGATAATGAGTGATGCATTGCGGATCGGCGTTGCCGGATTGGGCACCGTTGGTGCTTCGGTGTTGCGTATTCTGCGTGACAAGGCCGAAATGCTCACTCGTCAATGCGGCAAACAGGTTATCGTTACCGCTGTCAGTGCACGCGACCGCACACGGGATCGTGGCGTCGATCTTGGTGGGATTGAATGGTTTGACGATCCGGTTGAACTTTCCAAAAGCGCTGGCATTGATGTTTTCGTCGAGTTGATCGGTGGCGATGAAGGCCCGGCTAAGGCATCTGTTGAAGCTGCATTGCGTGCTGGCCATCACGTTGTGACCGCCAACAAAGCGCTTCTTGCAAAGCATGGCGTGGCGCTTGCCGAGATTGCCGAAGAGAAGGGCGTGCTTCTTAATTTTGAAGCGGCTGTTGCTGGCGGTATCCCTGTCATCAAGGCGATGCGTGAATCACTGACCGGCAATACGGTTTCGCGCGTTTATGGCATCATGAACGGTACTTGTAACTACATCCTCACCCGGATGTGGGAAGAGGGAATCTCGTTTGAAGATTGCCTCGCTGATGCCCAGCGTCTTGGCTATGCGGAAGCTGACCCCACCTTCGACATCGAGGGCAATGATACCGCGCACAAGCTTGCGCTGCTCACAAGCCTTGCATTTGGCACGCGCATTGCCGCTGACGATATTTATCTTGAAGGCATCAGCAACATATCGCTGGCCGACATTCGTGCTGCCGACGAGCTTGGCTATCGAATCAAGTTGCTTGGCGTTGCGCAGAAAACCGACACCGGCGTTGAGCAGCGGGTGCATCCGACCATGGTTCCCACCTCATCGGTTATTGCGCAGGTGCATGGCGTGACCAATGCCGTGGCAATCGAAACCGACCTTCTGGGTGAACTGTTGCTTTCCGGTCCGGGTGCGGGCGGCAACGCCACGGCTTCGGCTGTGATCGGTGATCTCGCGGATATTGCCAAGAGCCGTCCCGGATTCCAGCATGGCCCGGTTTTCGGCACGCCTGCAAAAGCCTTGCAGCCTTATAAGCGCGCAAAAATGCGCAAACATGCCGGCGGTTATTTCATTCGCTTGACGGTTTATGATCGCATTGGTGCATTTGCCGCGATTGCCAAGCGCATGGCGGAAAATGACATTTCGCTTGAATCCATCGTTCAGCGTCCTTTGATGGACAGTGACGTGAGTGATGGCATCAAGACGGTCATTCTTGTAACCCACGAGACAACGGAAGCCGCTGTTAAAAAGGCGCTTGATGCCATTCTCAAGGATGATCACCTTGTCAACAAGCCGCAGATGATCCGTATCGAGCGCGCAGGCTGAGAAACGTCGGTCACGTTGCCGCTCTTGAAGGGCGGCAACGATTTTGTTAAGAAACCCCGGTCGGAATTGTCCGGCTGAGAGACAAACACGGAAAAGGAGGGCTGTAATATGGATGTGACACGTCACGACCATCATCGTCAGTACGGCCCTGATTTTGCCCTGCAACAGTAAATTGTGCAGGGCCGATTAAGACTGAAACAAAAGTCTTTTTCTGCCTTTTCCGAAGGCGCAGCTTCAAATGCTGTTGCCGGACATTTGCAAGTACATCGATAAAGCGCTTTGGACGCTGCTCACTTGTGCTTGGCAAAATTGGGCTCATTGCCATGTCTCTTATTTCTGTTCAGAATCTATCGCTTACGCTTCATGAAACACTCTTTGCAAACCTCGATTTCATCGTTGGTGAAGGCGAGCGGTTAGGAATTGTTGCCGCCAATGGTCGTGGAAAGACCAGTCTTTTACGATTAATCGTGGGAGAGGGGGAGCCGACCAGCGGTGTCATTACCCGCTCGCGTGGACTCAAAATCGGCTATGTCAGCCAGTATGTTGCCGATGACCTGATGGACATGTCCTTTTATGACGTTGTGCTTGGAGGATTGGATGAAGACGCACGCGATTATGAAAGCTGGCGCGCCGACATTGTGCTCGACGATCTCAATGTTCCGGCAGAACTGCGTGAACTCTCCATTCGGCAATTGAGCGGTGGCTGGCAGCGACTTGCGCTTCTGGCGCACACATGGGTGTCCGAGCCTGATGTCCTTTTGTTGGACGAGCCGACCAACCATCTTGATCTTGAGAAAGTGCACTTGCTGGAAAACTGGCTTGCTGCACTTCCGCGTTCGGTGGCGGTCATTGTGTGCAGCCATGATCGCGCTTTTCTTGATGAGGTGACGAAGCGCACGCTTTTTCTGCGCGCGGAGAAGTCGTTTGTTTTTGCTTTGCCCTATAGTCAGGCGCGTGTGGCGCTTGATGAAATAGATGCTGCGGATGCGCGTCAGTTTGAAAAGGACATGAAAATTGTCCAGCAATTGCGAAGACAGGCGGCGAAGCTTAACAATATTGGCATCAATTCGGGCAGCGATTTGCTGGTGGTGAAAACCAAGCAACTGCGCGCGCGAGCCGAGAAAATCGAGGAAAGCGCAAAAGCAGCGCATATCGAGCGTTCTGCTGGCACGATCAAGCTCGACGGAAGGGGCAGCCATGCCAAGGCGCTGATCATGATTGATCGGGCCGAGATTGCGACGCCCGATGGCCGCTCTCTTTATAAAACCGATCAGCTTTGGATCAACCCCGGAGATAGAGTCGTGCTGCTGGGTGCCAATGGCACGGGCAAAACGCGGTTATCGACACTGGTTCGCGAAGCAATCATTCAGCCGGAACACTCGCTTACAGGCATCAAGGCGACGCCGTCGCTGGTGCTGGGTTATAGCGATCAGGCTTTATCCGAGCTTAAGGATAACTCAACGCCTTTTGAAACGATCATGAAGCGTTTCGATATTGGCGACCAGCGCGCCCGATCCTTGCTTGCCGGCGCTGGCATGACGCTGGAATTACAGGCCAAGCCGTTGTCGCGGCTTTCAGGAGGGCAGAAGGCGCGTCTTGCCATGTTGGTTTTGCGCCTGACCAAGCCGAATTTCTATATTCTGGATGAACCAACCAATCATCTGGATATTGATGGCCAGGAAGCACTGGAAGCGGAATTGTTAAGTGATGAAACAGCGAGCCTGATTGTCTCGCATGACCGCAGTTTCGTGCGTAACGTTGGCAATCGTTTTTGGGTAATTGACAGAAAAAGGCTGATTGAGGTGGATAGTCCAGAGATTTTCTTTGAAGCCGCTCAAGGTCGATAAGCGCATACTCTTGCTGGTCCTTGCCCCGCTCCGATAGGACTCAAGCTCTAAATCGATTAAGAGCTTGAGTGCTAAATCTTTTTAGCGTTCTTTCCGTTGCTCGTGCCGCTTTCACTTGCGGAGAGCGAGGGACTTTGACAAAAGATTGGCATAATGGCGCTATCGGCAGCGACACTAGGAAGCGACACTGGCGTTATACGAACGCAGCAACGTAATTCAAATTCGGGACTTTGTTCACATGGCTAAGAATGCAGAACAGCAACCTCATGGATTGGCTCATGGACTTGATCGTATTCTGACGCTGGAACTGGTCCGCGTGGCTGAGCGCGCAGCCGTAGCCGCAGCGCGCCTGCGTGGACGTGGCGATGAAATGGCTGCCGATCAGGCAGCGGTTGATGCCATGCGTCAGGAACTCAACCGCCTGCCGATTGCTGGTACGGTTGTGATCGGTGAAGGCGAACGCGATGAAGCGCCCATGCTTTATATCGGTGAGGAAGTTGGCACCAAACAGGGGCCTGATGTCGATATCGCGCTTGATCCGCTGGAAGGCACAACGATTTGCGCCAAGAACCTGCCGAATTCGCTGGCAGTTATTGCCATCGCTGAAAAGGGCAATCTGCTCTATGCGCCAGATGTTTACATGGAAAAGATTGCTGTTGGTCCGGGCTATTCAAAGGGCGTTGTCGATCTTGATGCGACGCCGACGGATAACATCATGGCGCTTGCCAAGGCCAAGGGTGTGCAGCCGCACGAAATCACGGCCTGTATCATGGATCGCCCGCGCCATGCTCGATTGATTGAAGAAGTGCGTGCAACGGGCGCTTCTATTCGTCTGATCGGTGACGGTGACGTTGCTGGTGTGATGCATACGACAAACCCCGATGAAACCGGGATCGATATTTACATCGGTATTGGCGGTGCGCCGGAAGGTGTGCTGGCTGCGGCCGCTTTGCGCTGTATGGGTGGTCAGATGCAGGGGCGTCTTCAGCTCAACTCCGATGAAAAGATTGCGCGCGCGGCGAAGATGGGCATTTCCGACCCGAAGAAAATCTATACGATGGAAGAAATGGCAAAGGGTGACGTGTTGTTTGCTGCAACTGGCGTCACCGATGGCAATATGCTGTCAGGCGTTAGATTTGCGCGAGATTATATTCAGACACATACAATCGTTATGCGCTCAAGCTCTCAAACGGTTCGTGAAATCAAGGCGAGGCATCAGGATCTTTCAAAGTTTTAAGATCACACAAGGCGGAATGAACAAAGGCGGCATTGCAAAAATGCCGCCTTTTGTGTCTTTAAGAACGCATGACAACAGAACGCTATTTTCTTGGTATCCGCAAATCAGTCACTGGCCAGAAATGGATGGACCGGCTTGGTCCGCGTGAGGCCAACATAGCGCTTGCCATAGCGCAGCATCATGGCATCTCCGATCTGGTATCACGGGTGCTTGCAGGCCGCGGAGTTACGGTGGAAGGTGCGCCGGAATTTATCGATCCGAGCTTGCGCAATTTGATGCCGGATCCTGCTACGCTGACCGATATGGATAAGGCCGCCAACCGGATTGCCGACGCCATTATGCGACGCGAAACCGTTGCAATTTTTGGCGATTATGATGTCGATGGCGCGTGTTCATCTGCATTGATGGCGCGGTTTCTGAAACATTATGGCATTGCGCATTCGATCTATATTCCAGATCGTATTTTTGAAGGCTATGGTCCGAACCCTGATGCCATGCGCGAATTGGTTGGCAAAGGCGCATCACTGATTGTGACGGTGGATTGCGGCACCAACAGCGCACCGTCCATCACTGCCGCGAAAGAAGCGGGTGCCGACGTTGTGGTTCTCGATCACCATCAGGTTGGTGGCGATTTGCCGGACGACGCGGTGGCGATTGTCAATCCGAACCGGGAAGACGATATTTCGCGGCAAGAGCATCTTTGCGCCGCTGGTGTGGTGTTTCTGACACTTGTTCAGGTGACAAAAATCCTGCGTGAGCGCGGCAAAGGAGCCGGGCCGGATCTTCTCTCGCTGCTGGATCTTGTGGCACTTGCTACTGTTTGTGACGTCGTGCCGTTAAAGGGCGTTAATCGTGCTTTTGTTGTGAAAGGTCTATTGGTTGCGCGCAGCCAGAGCAATGCCGGGCTTGCAGCACTTGGCCGTGTTTCGCGCATTGGCGAACCGCTCAATGTCTTTCATTTAGGCTATCTGATTGGCCCACGTATCAATGCGGGTGGCCGTATTGGCGATGCGGGACTGGGCGCGCGTCTGTTGACATTGGATGATCCTGTTGCAGCCGATCCGATTGCGGTTGAGCTCGACAGGCTCAATCAGGAACGGCAGGCGATGGAGGCCGAAATGCTGATTGAGGCGGAGGCGGAGGCCGCGCTTGAACTTTCCGGTGGTGCTGGCGCCTCGGTGATTGTGACGGCGAGTGATCGCTGGCATCCGGGTATTGTCGGGCTTCTCGCGTCACGTCTTAAAGAGAAAGCGCGTCGCCCGGCATTTGCCATTTCATTTAATGTGAATGGTGTTGGTTCCGGGTCTGGACGCTCCATTTCCGGGCTTGATCTTGGTAAACTCGTTCGCGGCGCTGTGGAGCGGGGATTGCTGGTTAAGGGCGGTGGACATGCCATGGCCGCTGGCATCACCATTGAACGCAGCAAACTTGGTGCGCTTCGCGCATATTTTGAGGAGGAATCGGCTGATATTGTCGCGCGTCTGCGGGAAAATCAGAGCCTTTCCATTGATGGTGCGGTGGCTGCATCAGGCGCGACCGTCTCGCTTTATGAATCTTTACAAAAGGCGGGACCATTCGGTTCGGCGCATCCGCAGCCGGTTCTGGCTCTCCCACATCACATTCTTGCCGATGTTCGCGGTGTGGGACGGGACCATGTGCGCGTTGCCTTGCGCGGTGCAGACGGCAAACGCGTCAATGCTATCGCATTCCGCGCTGCCGAAGGCGATCTGGGGCGGTTTTTGTTCAATAATATCGGTCAAAGCGTCCATATTGTTGGCAATCTGTCGCTCAATCACTGGAATGGTTCAGTCACTCCTCAGATACAGATTCTGGATGCGGCTGTGCCTATTTGAATTTTCTCAACTTTTTTGCCTTCACGCTCTTGTGAAAACGGGGGATGAATTCCCATATAATCACGGACTAAAATATTCTGTGATGTTTCACTTGGGAGATACTTATGCCGGGTTCCGGAAACCGCCTGACCAAACTGACCGCTGCAATGGTCCTTGGGCTGATCGCCTCTTTTGCCGCTGTCGATTTCGCCGAGGCTCGCCGTGCAGGCGGGGGCGGTTTTGGTAGTCGCGGTGCGCGCACCTATCAGGCACCGGCGCCGACACGCACTGCGCCAAACAATGCAGCACCGGTTGAGCGTTCGATGACGCCCAACACGGGTGCACAACAGACCAATCGTCCGGGCGCTGCAGCGGGCACGCAGAACGCAGCGGCAGCACGTTCAGGCGGTATGTTCGGCAATTTTGGCCGTTCGATGCTCGGTGGCCTTCTTGTCGGTGGTCTGATTGGCATGTTGCTCGGTAACGGCCTTGGCGGTCTTGCCGGTATGTTTGGCCTGTTGTTGCAGGTTGCCGTCATTGCGCTCATTGCCATGTTTGTGATGCGTATGTTTGCCAATCGTCGTCAGACGGCGGCAGCGGGTGCTGGCAATGCAGGCGCGCAGCCGTTCGGTGCTGCCAAGAGTGCTGCGCCGCAGGCAGGCTTTGGTGCACGCACACCATCGGTCAATCCTTTTCAAGTCAAGCAGGCCGAAACACCTGCGGCGAACGCTGTTGAGGAGTCGCCTTTGGAAATTGGTCAGGAAGAGCTTGATCGTTTTGAGCAGATGCTGGCCGAAATCCAGACCGCCTATGGTCGCGAGGATTATGCGGCGCTGCGCAAGCTCGCAACGCCGGAAGCCATGTCTTATCTGGCTGAGGAACTCGGCGAGATCGCCTCAAGCGGTATGCGTAATGAAGTCAAAGATGTGAAGCTGCTTCAGGGTGACGTTTCCGAAGCATGGCGCGAAGGCAATGTCGATTATGCGACGGTTGCTATGCGCTATTCCGCAATCGACGTCATGCTGGATCGCAATACGGGCGCGGTTGTTGAAGGCAATCCTGATGAGCCGGTTGAAAGCGTAGAAGTCTGGACGTTCACGCGTGTCGATGGTGGGAATTGGCTGCTGTCGGCCATTCAAGGCACCGGATAAACATAAAAAGCCCGGTCGCGAGACCGGGCTTTTTGCTTACCAGCTGCCGATATTTTCGGCGGAAGCCCATGGCTCCTGCGGGGCAAGGCGTTCGCCCTTCTGAATCAACTCAATAGAAATACCATCGGGTGATTTGATGAAGGCCATGTGCCCGTCGCGTGGCGGACGGTTGATGGTGACACCTGCATCTTTCAACGTCTGGCAGGTTTCGTAGATATTATCGACCTCATAGGCGAGATGGCCGAAATTGCGGCCGCCCGTATAGGTTTCAGGGTCCCAGTTATAGGTCAGTTCAAGCTCCGGTGCGCGTTCTGCTTGGGCTTTGTCTTTATCCGACGGCGCGGCAAGAAAGATCAGCGTGAATCGGCCTTTCTCATTTTCTGTGCGGCGTGTTTCTTCAAGGCCAAACTTGTTCACATAAAAGTCGAGCGATTCATCGATGTCTTTAATTCTGACCATCGTGTGCAGATAGCGCATAGTCTTCTCCTGTTTCGCATGTTGGAGCAATCATAAAGCAATTTATGGATAGGTGGCGCGTGAAAATGACAAGTCAACAAGTTGTCGAACGCCCATGCCGCCATATGTTTTTGGCAGGTAAGGTTTCTATTTTGGAAATTTAGGAATTAACGATGAATATACAAAGCCTGTGGTCATCTTCAAAACTGTAAAAGTTTAGACTTGCCGCCTATGGTTAAGGAAGTGTTATTCTTTGGGCAAGAATCAGGTGAGAGTCGCAACGGAACACAAAGAGGAGGGGCGAGCGCATGGCAGATAAATCTGTGTCGAATGACCAGTTTCGCAGTCAGGCCTCCTCAGAAGAGCTAGGCGATCTTGTTGAAGTGTCGGGCCGCATTAAATGGTTTGATGTGGCAAAGGGTTACGGTTTTATCGTGCCCGACCAGCCCGGTGTTTCCGATATTCTCTTGCATGTGACCACGCTTCGCCGTGATGGTTTCCAAACTGCGCTGGAAGGGGCGCGCATAGTTTGCGAAGTTCGTAACGGTGATCGGGGGATGCAATGTTTCCGTGTTCTTTCCATGGATACAACCACCGCAATTCATCCTGCGGAGATGCCGCCGCAGCGTACACATGTGACGGTTACGCCATCAAGCGGTCTTGAGCGCGTCATTGTGAAGTGGTTCAACCGTACCAAAGGCTTCGGTTTTCTTACGCGCGGCGAGGGCACAGAAGACATTTTCATTCATATGGAGACGCTCCGTCGTTTTGGTATGATGGAACTGCGCCCCGGACAGGTCGTCCTCATTCGTTTCGGCAATGGCGATAAAGGGTTGATGGCGGCCGAAATTCATCCGGATATTGGTACGGTTATACCCGTTTCGCACTGATTTCATCCGTTTCATGCTCTTTCACAAGCCCGTGACTGCGCTTGTCGCGCTGGCAGCGCGTTGATAATGTTCGACGCTCAATCTTAGCGTCAGGTCGTCAGCACGACCTTTTGATGCCTGTTAGCGGGCATGAATATGAGCAATCAGGATAAATCGACATATGGGCCGCATACTTTTTGTTTTCGCATTTATCTTCTTTGCGGTTTCCGCCCATGCGCAGGAAACCAAGCCGATGCTTTTGCCACTGGATAAAGAGCCGCTGACTTTCATTACGGCGCAGGGCAAGGCGTCATTCAGGCTGGAAATTGCTGATACCGATGAGGCGCGGATGCGCGGATTGATGTGGCGTACCGATTTTCCTAAAGATCGTGCAATGCTGTTTGTTTTTGGTGAAATGCGCGATGTGATGATGTGGATGCAGAATACGCCGTCACCCCTGGACATGGTTTTCCTGGACGATAGCGGCCATGTGTCGGCTATCCATGAAAACGCAGTGCCGTTTTCCGAAGACATTATTTCTTCGCATGGTCCGGCCGCATATGTGGTTGAACTTCTGGCCGGTACTGTTAAACGAACCGGTATAAAGCTTGGTGACAGGGCGATCCACAGAGTGATTTGTGGTGAATGTCGCGGTTAAATCCGCCGGCAACCAAGCTGTCTGAGAAATCAAAGGGAATGCATAATTGAGCGCGCTCGATATTGAATATTTCGAACATGATGGCTTGCGTCTTGCTTATCGTCAGGACGGAGAGGGCGATCCCATCCTGCTTATTCATGGTTTTGCGTCCTCAAGCCTCGTCAACTGGGTGTCACCGGGTTGGTTTCGCACTTTGACAGAAGCTGGCTATCGCGTGATTGCCATTGACAATCGCGGGCATGGTTTTTCGGACAAAAGCCATGATGCTGCGGACTATACGCCAAGCGTTATGGCAGGCGATGCGGCCGCATTGCTTGATCATCTTGGCATCGAAAAGGCCCATGTGATGGGTTATTCCATGGGCGCGCGCATCAGCGCATTTCTGGCAATTGAGCATCCCGAACGGGTTCACAGCGTTGTTTTTGGCGGACTTGGCATTGGTATGGTGACGGGTGCGGGCGACTGGGAGCCGATTGGCGAAGCGCTGCTTGCAGACGATCCATCGACAATCACGCATCCGCGGGGGCTGATGTTCCGCAAATTTGCGGATCAGACCAAAAGCGATCGTATTGCGCTGGCAGCCTGTGTCATTACCTCCAAGGAACTGGTTTCTGCCGAGGCAATTGCACGCATCATGCAGCCGGTCCTTGTTGCCGTCGGCACGACAGATGACATTGCCGGAAGTGCTCAGGAATTGGCCGATATGCTGCCAAACGGTCAGGCGCTCGACATTCCTGACCGTGATCATATGTTGGCGGTGGGGGACAAAGTCTATAAGAAAGGCGTGTTGACCTTTCTGGAGGATCATCCTCTTTGAGTTTTGACCAACGGTATCAACCAGATTTACGCGGTGTCAAGGCGAAGCGTTTTGAGATATGTTAACAGCCGAATGCGCATTGCAGGACAGGCATAGGGCAAAGACAGTGGTCTGCTATCTGCGATCAGCAAAATTGGAGTATGCATGATGTCCGTTCGCTCGAACGCAAAATTGTCACCTTCGCTGGGGCAAGTTGATCCGATCTGGCATTCCATTCGCGCTGAAGCGGAGGAAGCGGCAAAGAACGACCCGGTGCTTGGAACGTTTCTCTACGCGACGATTCTCAATCAGCCGACGCTGGAAGATGCCGTCATGCATCGCATCGCCGAACGCCTTGGTCATGCGGATTTGAGCGCTGATATTCTGCGCCAGACTTTTGACGCGATGCTGGAGGCCAATCCGCAGTGGTCGCACATTGTGCGCGTCGATATTCAGGCGGTTTATGATCGCGATCCGGCTTACAGCCGCTTCATGGACCCTATTCTTTATCTCAAAGGGTTTCATGCCATTCAGACACACCGTTTGGCGCATTGGCTCTATAAAGAAGGCCGCAAGGACTTTGCTTATTATCTGCAAAGCCGCTCGTCTTCGATTTTCCAGACCGATATTCATCCAGCCGCCCAATTTGGCAGCGGGTTGTTCCTTGATCATGCGACCGGGCTTGTGGTGGGTGAAACAGCCGTTATTGAAGATAACGTGTCCATCCTGCATGGCGTGACGCTTGGCGGCACGGGCAAGGCGAGTGGAGACAGACACCCAAAGATTCGTCACGGTGTTCTGATTGGTGCCGGGGCAAAAATTCTTGGCAATATCGAAGTGGGGCATTGCTCAAAGATTGCGGCGGGTTCGGTCGTGCTGAAGCCTGTTCCGCATAATGCGACGGTTGCCGGTGTTCCGGCAAAAGTGGTGGGCGAAAGCGGTTGCTCCGAGCCATCCCGCGTTATGGACCAGATGCTGGGTGAGGCGGCATTCGGAGAACATATGTTTGGCGAAGGTATCTGACCGCTTCATGGATCAAAAATACCGCCTTCTGGCTTTTTAGCAGAGGTGGCCTATATCATGCTTACATAATCATAACTATGCGTGCATGCGTTTCGTGACGCGTGCGTTAATGCTTTACATTGGATAATGGCGGGTGCATTAAACCGGCCTTAAATCAGTAGCAGGAGAAGCCGGTTGAAACCCGAAGAACTCAAGAAACTCGACGCCTATTTCAAGCGGACTTTCAATAATCCCGGCCTTCAGGTTAAGGCGCGCCCACGTAAGGATGATTCCGCTGAGGTCTATCTGGATGACGAGTTCCTGGGGCTTGTCTACAAGGATGAGGACGAAGGCGAACTGTCCTATAATTTCTCAATGGCTATTCTCGACGTCGATCTCTGAGATTTGTAGCCGTTGAATGAGACGCCCTTTCTGCTTGGCAGAGAGGGCTTTTTTTATTCTACGCACGCATTCCGTTCTCAGGATAAATAGCGCATTCTGCCGGGAGATTTCGTGATGGAGGGAAGCCGATGCCAATTTATGTTTATAACGGACATAAGCCAGAATTTGCAGACCGTGCCAGCAACTGGATCGCGCCGGATGCAACGCTGATCGGCAAAGTCGTGGTCGGCGAGAATGCAGGTTTCTGGTTCGGGGCTGTTTTGCGCGGGGATAATGAAACAATTACGGTGGGTGCCGGTACCAATGTGCAGGAACACACCATCATGCATACCGATATTGGTTTTCCGCTGACGATTGGGCAAGGTTGCACGATCGGGCATCGTGCTATCCTGCATGGCTGCACGATCGGTGACAATACGCTGATTGGCATGGGGGCGATTATCCTCAACGGTGCGAAGATTGGCAATAATTGTCTTATTGGCGCTGGTACGCTTGTCACGGAAGGCAAAGAGTTTCCCGATAATTCGCTGATTGTCGGCTCACCAGCACGGGCTATTCGGGAACTTGATTTCGTTGCCGTTGAAAAACTGAAAGCTTCGGCCCAGCACTATGTCGAAAAAGGTCAGTCTTTCATGCGCGGGCTGGAGCCGGCGTAAAAAAGAATCAATCCCATGCAAAGAGGGACGGGGAATGACACCTGTCCCTCTCACACAGCTTTGTTCGGTCATTTAGTTGCGGATGCCGCTGACGAGCAGATCACTGCCAGCCTTGATCGACACCCATGTGCCGGTGTTTGCCGTCGACTGGCGCTTGAGGAATGTGTAGTCGGTATCGTTCCAGGCAAGCACACGTTGATCAAGATTGTCGAGAATGAAATCGCCGCGGTCGGTTCTAACCGTCAGAACAGCGTGGCCTTCACCATTGGGCTGACGCACAACGGTCATCAGCAATGTGTTGGCTGGAATGCCAAGAGCCATCAACTCGCGCCGCTTAAGAAGCATATAGTCGTCACAATCGCCAGCCGTGGTTGGATATTCCCAATATTCCTCCTGGCCCCAGACTTCCATATCGGTGCGCGGCGCGATTTTCTCGTTCACGCTCGCATTCACAGCGACGATTTCCTGCCACAGCTTTTGATTGAGCGTGAGTGGCGCGCTGTTGGAACTGGTGATTTTGCATTCCGATTCGTGGCGCTGACAAAATTCATAATGGCCGATTGGCTGCGATGTGCGTTCGCCGGTCGGCATCCAGTGTGATTTTGATGCGGGGCTTGCGGCTTGCGCAAAAGCCGTTCCCAGAAGGATCAGCAATGCTGCGATGATTGTTTGCTTCGTCATTCTTTTTGTCTCCCTGTTGGAAACAAGAATGCTTGCAAGACTTTGAGAGTGGGAAAATTCAGAGGCGAAAATGCGAATCTAATTTGAATAAAACTGCGCAGGGTTTGGCAAGGTTTTGTTCAGAAACAGCTCATTTGAGCCTATAATAGCATGATTTATGGCGTTTTGATGCCTGAACTGGCCAAAAATAGGGTTTGCCAATCCGTAACCTTAGTGCGCGTTTACCTTTTAGACTTTGCCGCCGGGGATAACCCGCAATCGAGGGATATCGCGCGGTTGTGGCAGGGGTGCCCATCCGCGGCTGCCGTCTGCACCATTCATTGTCATGACGGAGGGTTTACGAATTTCCGGCTTCACGATGAGATCAGGTGCCAGCGGCTCCACGCTGTTGAGATTTCCAAGAACAAGCGGATCAGCACCTGCCCAGGTGACATCATCAAGAATGGCAATACTACCCAGCAGATTGCATTTTCCGCCCTCACTTGGCGAGAGGGGAGCGAGCAGCATCTCAAAAGACAGGCTGCGTCCTGAGAGACTGATACCGTCGTTCTGGCTTAAAGCGGGAATCAACAGTGCATTGACGTTTCGCGCAAGTTCATTGAGGGCAGGGCGATTTCGTTCTGGCCAAAGCGTAAGAAAGCGTGTCGCTTTGAGCTCGCGCCCAAACAGAGCGCAGAGGCGGGTACCGGCAAGACGGAATATCAACTCGCCGGTTTGGTCTTCTTCAAGAAAAAACAGGTCTGACAGATGACGTCCCAGCTTGCGTGGCTCAATTGATTCGCGCAGTGGCGCATGAAGGCTGCCGCTCTGACGTAAGGCCAGTCGCTGCCATTCACTGAAAATTGCCATCGTGCTGCGGTTTTTCATTATGCGCTGCTGCTTACTCTCTGGCCGTTTAACTGGTTTTGGACAGTGCCCGTCGGTCCGCGCATTAAAATAGTATTAACAGCAAGGATGCCAGCTTAACGCTTTGTTCATCCACTGTGCTTGCTCGTTAAGGTTAACAAGAAGTAATTGTTGCAAAAACTCGCTTGTAGCGGTTCTATGAGTTGTCAGAAGAAGTCATTGTCTTGGTTGGCTTTTTCCTGATCTCCAGATTTTGTCTCGTAAATGTCAGACATTTGCGACAAGGCCGTACGGGACCCTCCGGCGGCCTTTATTTTTAACCAATTGTCACTTATCTAGAATGCTTGTTTTGAAAATAGGCAGCGAGCTGGAAAGCGGCGGTTAATGAGTATTCCTCAGCCTGAAATGCGCGAACATACGAATGATTCGAGACGATCGGGCGGTGGTGAGCCGATATTCAACATACCGGGCGTGATTCTCGCGCTGATGGGTATGTGTGCCGCTGTCTATATCTATCAGAATTATCTTATAAGCGAGCAGCGCAACTACGCATTCATGTTGCAGTTTGCTTTGATTCCGGCACGGTTTTCTCTGGCGGGTGGCTTCACCGATCCTGCGGCGCTATTCACGCTTATCAGTTATTCGTTCATGCATGGCGGATTTGCCCATATTGCGGTGAATATGATCTGGCTTGCGGCTTTCGGATCACCGCTTGCTGGTCGTATCGGCACCGGACGTATGCTTGCTTTCTGGGTTCTCACATCGGTCGTCGCCGGATTGACGCATTATGCGATCTATCCCGAAAGCGTTACGCCGCTTGTCGGCGCTTCGGGTGCGATTTCCGGTATGATGGGCGCTGCAGCGCGTTATGGTTTCCGCAGGGTCGGGCATGGGCGCCGTTCGGAGTTTGCCGGACCCGTTTTGCCAGTGGGTTTGACGTTGACCTTAAAGCCGGTGCTGGTTTTCGTGGGTTTCTGGTTTCTTATCAATCTTGCCACAGGTCTTTATTCGACAGGTGGAGCCGGTTTGTCGGGGATTGCGTGGGAAGCACATATTGGTGGCTTCATCGCCGGCTTTTTTGGAATCGCGCTGCTTGATAAGCCGCGAAACTATGATGCCGTTTTAAGGCGCTGAGCTGATTCCTCCCCATTTAGTTCGCTTGCAAAGCAGTCAATCAAAGCGCACCATTGCTGGAACGCAACTGGAGGAGCTGCGTTACAATCATGAGACGTGTTCTCGTGATTGATTGCTGAACCTTGGGAGGGATTTTGGCATGACTGTTAGATCGATTCTCGAAAACAAAGGCAGGGATGTTGTCGTCATCAGACCGGACGACACGCTTTCGCACGCCATTGCTATTCTGGCCCAACATAAAATCGGTGCAATTGTTGCCTGCGATGAAGCCGGACACATCAAAGGCATTCTTTCGGAACGAGATGTGGTTCGCGCAATTGCTTCACAGCAGGAGCAGGTTGGAGCGCGACCTGTTTCTGAATTCATGACGTCGAAAGTACAGGTATGCCGGGAACATCACACGATCAATCAGGTGATGGAGATCATGACGCATAACCGCTTTCGCCATATGCCGGTGGAAGAAGATGGCAAACTTGCGGGAATCATCTCAATCGGTGACGTTGTGAAGCGGCGCATTGAGGATGTGGAACGCGAAGCGGAAGAGATTCGCAGCTATATTGCGACAGCTTAAGGGCAAAGGGCTGATCCGAATCTGGAGCGTATAAAACGCTCAAGATTCGGAATATCAGACAATTATAGGGTTTGCTTTAAGAGCTTTTGTGCGTGCGCAGGTAACGCTCCGCTGCATAAAGCGAAATAGCGGCTGCGTTAGAAACGTTGAGCGACTTGATTTCACCGGGCATGTCCAGTCGCGCTAACGCATTGACTGTTTCGCGCGTCTTCTGGCGCAGGCCTTTGCCTTCAGCACCCAGCACGAGAGCGATGCGATCCCCGGTCAGTGTTGATTCCATCTCCTGTGGGCCTTCCGAATCAAGGCCGATGGTCATGAAACCGAGCGAATGCAGCTCTTCGATTGCATCTGCGAGATTGCGCACTTCGATATGGGGAATCAATTCAAGCGCACCGGAAGCCGCTTTGGCCAGAACGCCACTTTCCTGCGGACTGTGCCGGCTTGTGGTGATGAGCGCACCTGCACCAAAAGCAACTGCCGAGCGAATGATTGCGCCGACATTGTGAGGGTCAGTCACTTGATCAAGCACCAGCAAAAGCGGGCTTTCTTTCAGTTCTGAAAGCTTTTTGTGCCGAAGCGGTTCCGCTTCGATCATAACGCCCTGATGCACAGCATCTGACCCGGTCTCTTTGTCGATGTCTTTTGGCTCGACGATTTCAACAGGGAAGGGCAGGCCCTCCGCTTCACCTATTTCAAGGCGAGCGAAGCCATTGCGTGTGGCGCGCATGCGCAAAATCTTGCGCGCGGGATTCTCTACTGCTGCGCGTACGGTGTGCAGGCCGTAAAGACGGACTGTTCCTTCTGCAACGCGACCTGCAGGAATCGGCGCACGCTGCGGCTTGTGCGGCGCCTTGCCTTCATGAGCCGCTTTTTGGTCGCGATGCTCGCGACGCAGGCGCGCATAATGAGAATCTTTTGGGGTACGGGAAGAATTTTGATCGTTCATGGGCTGCTTATATCCTGTCCACAGCGGCGAAGATAGCTTGATCAGAACTAAATGAAGTCAGATTTTTTCTTGTCCAAGTGCCGATAAGCGCGCATTTCCGGGAATTCTGCCGTACACTCAGCCACTGGCACCTGCAACTATTGGAAGGATATGCATTCTTTTCAATTTTATCCTGTTGACAGGAGCGGTTCATATCGGCATAAGCGCCCTCGCAGAACGACGGAACGCTTCCACAGCACACCAGACATTCTGCAGAAAATGCCTAGTTACTCGACTCTGCTGATAGTGATATTAGGAGGAATGCCCGAGCGGTTAAAGGGGACGGACTGTAAATCCGTTGGCTAAGCCTACGTTGGTTCAAATCCAACTTCCTCCACCACTTTCGGATCAGAGTTTAGAGTATGCGGGTATAGCTCAATGGTAGAGCAGCAGCCTTCCAAGCTGAATACACGGGTTCGATTCCCGTTACCCGCTCCAGTTTTTCAAGAGCGGATAGGCGTGTAAGGAATCATCGACGGGCGGTTCGCCGTTCCGTTTTGGCATAAATGTCGGCCTGAAAATCAGATTGATTTTTGTGCTGGCGCTCGAGCGGTTCTAGAACAAAGAGAACAACGGCGATGGCAAAAAGCAAGTTTGAACGTAACAAACCACACGTAAACATCGGCACGATTGGTCACGTTGACCATGGTAAAACGTCGCTGACCGCAGCAATCACCAAGTACTTCGGCGATTTCAAAGCGTATGAC
>NZ_JAYEXN010000014.1:0-88039 GCF_044435015.1 Ochrobactrum sp. S1502_03 | reverse complement strand
ATGATGTTTAAAAGTCCCATGTGGATCACTCCGTTGCTCCCATCGCTCATAGCGGGGGAGTAGGTTCACATGGCTCAATTCTCGATGGAAATTAGTCGCTCAACCGGCTCAGTTCCGCGTGAAAACCAACATCGCAGCATCCTCTACTGCGTCATCGTTGCGCTCTTCGGGTTCACGCCCAACCATGCGCTGCGCCTCGTCGAGCCAGACAGCAGGCGACGGCATGGCGAGAACCATGGGAACCTGTCCCTGAAGATTGGCCGCCAACGTCACGAAGAAGGCAAAGGGCTATCCGATGCCAACACAACGACTGCATGGCACACCGGAGGAAATTCTCTTTCGGTGCGGCCAGCTTACGGCGGAACTGTACGAATGGATGGGTGGTCAGGAAGCCAAGCCAGAATATGATGGCAGCCTGAAATCGCTGATCAAATTCTACAAGCACACCGAAGAAAGCCCGTATCACGCGATCAAACACAATACACAGCAGATGTATGATGAGAGCCTCGATCTTCTGGAGAAGACAGTAGGCGAGCGCAAACTTGCATCACTGTCGGGCCTAGACTTCAATCGTTGGTATGCGAAGCTCAAGGAACCAGCTGCACCAACTGAGAAAGAGATTGCAGTCGCGAAACAGGCAGGCATTAAGCTGGCAGCTAAACCGGAGCGTGTTCGTCGGGCATACAAGGCAATGCAAATCTTGCGCATTGTCGTCAAATTCGGAGTTGTTGCAAACATTGATGATTGCGTCCGGCTTTCCACAATCCTGCAGAACATGCGATTTGCCTCACCGCCCGCCCGCACGCAACAGATCACATTCGAACAGGTGGATGCGATCTGCACTGAAGCACTCAAGCAGGGCAGGTTATCGATTGCTATCGCCCAGGCATTGCAATTTGAGCTGACCTTGCGTCAGGTCGATGTGATTGGTCTGTGGGAGCCTTTGAAGGATGGTGAAGAAGGCAACGGCATCGTTTCAGCGCGCCGTCGCTGGACTGGTGGTCTGGCTTGGAGCCACATCGATGCAAATGGTGTTCTGAAGAAGGTAACGACAAAGACCGGGCAGATTGCCGAGCATGACACGACAGCTTATCCATTCTTGCGGACACTGCTCGATGCGGTGCCACAGGAAAAGCGGATCGGCCCGATTATTATCGATGAGCAAACCGGACTGCCTTACCGTGATCGCCAGCGTTATGCGAAAGTCTGGCGGAAGATCGCTGAAACTTGTGGCGTTCCTAAAGAAGTGTGGAATCGTGACAGCCGCGCCGGTGGCGTGACTGAAGGCTCAGATGCTGGTGCGAATATCGAGCATCTACGCCACCACGCAAACCATGCCAACATTGCCACGACCGGAAAATACAACCGCAAAACTCTGGAGAAAACGCGCCAAGTTGCTGAGTTGCGTGTCGCTCACCGTACAGCTGCAGAACACGGCAAGAACTGAGTGACAGAACGCCATCAGAACGGCGACAGAACGCCCCCAATGGGGAAGTTCAATAACTTATTGAATTCTATGTGAAAAAATGGCGCACCCGAAAGGATTCGAACCTCTGACCCCCAGATTCGTAGTCTGGTGCTCTATCCAGCTGAGCTACGGGTGCTTGCCTGTGTGCCGCATCGTCTGCGGCGATGGGCGGTTGATAATCGGACCCATTGCTAAATGCAAGCACCTTCTTGGAAAAAAATGCGCTTATGTGAAGTTTTCTTGTCAACGCCCGGTTTTGTGGGCTTTTTTAGCCTGTCATCAAGTGGGGAAAACCCCGGATAAATGAAAAGCGGATCAAAATTGGTCATGGAATCTATGCATTGGACGGGAATCACGCGGTAGAAAACTCTAACGATGCTGATTATTTTGCTTATTGTCCCAATTTGGCAGGTCTGGCAGGCGAATCTCGAAATGTGCGCCGATGGGGCGATCTTCGCGCAGCTCCACCGAGCCGCCATGAGCACGGATAAGTTCTTGCGCAATGGCAAGGCCAAGGCCGGTGCCGTCGCTGCGAGTTGACCCCTTGAAGGCTGTGAAGAGGTGATCACGGGCCTTTTGCGGTAAGCCTGGCCCCGTATCTTCTATGCCTATGATCGCCGTGGTGCCAATACGGCCTGCTGAAATAGTCAGGCGTTTCACGGTGGAGACATCGCTGGTGTGATCGCGCTCCATTGCCTGCACAGAGTTGCGGCAAAGATTGCACAGAACGCGGAAGAGCTGTTCGGAGTCTGCAATGAGTTCAAAATCATCTGCAACCAGATTCTCAAACTCAATCCCGCCATCCGCGTTCAGATTGAGCGTTTCCTGCACATCGAGAACAATCGACTGAAGCAGCACACGGCGGGGCGCAGGAGGTGGCTCCTGGGAGCGACCATAGGCCATCACGCTTTCTGAATAGGTGATAGCCCGGCTCAGTGTGTGAATGAGCTTTGGAGCAAAGCGCTTCACCATTGGGTCTTCAGTATCCGCAAGCCTGTCCGACATGAGCTGTGCCGACGCCAGAATATTGCGCATGTCATGATTGATCTTGGAAACCGCCAGTCCAAGATCAGCAAGATGCTTCTGCTCTTTGAGCGTGCGTTGCAGATCGCTTTGGATATGAGCAATCTGCCGCTGGGCAATACCGAATTCATCTTTGCGGTTTTCGGGCACGAGAATACGCGTTGGATTGTCGGGTGAGGCTGCAAAATCAATCATGTTTCGATGCATGAGCCGCACCGGGCGCAGCAGCATTTCATGGATGATGAGATAAATCAGGCTCGCAGCAATCACCGATATGAGCAAAGAGATGATAGCCACGTTGGTTGCGTAACTTAGCATGGCATGGCGAAGCGGTGCATCGGAAGTGACAATTTCAATGATGCGCCCCGGATTGGCGGATGGTGGGTTTGAACCAAAAATGCGCAACGTGCGATTGCCGCCGTTAAAAAGCGTTCCAAAGGCATCCCAGATCGCTGCGGCTTCACTGATATTGTTAAGATCGACCACCTGATCGATATTGCCCGGCATTTCACTCATTGCCAGAAGATGCGATGCGCCAGCTTCACGCAAAGCGATTGCCTTGGTGCCTGTCGCGAGCAGAACCTTGTCCTGCACTTCGCGCGGAATATTCATGTGGCCGCTGGCGATTAATACCTCGCTGACAGCATCGACCGTATCAAGGCGCGAACTCATCCAACGCACACGCATATTGGCGATGGACGGAACGAAGATCAGAACTTCAGCTATAAGAACCGCAAGGGCGGTGAGAATGAGAAGTTTGCTTGAAAGCCGGTTGCGCCAGCGAAGACGCGTAAACTGGTTTGGTGACGTATTGTCCTGTGACGCCCGTTCGCCGGTTTCGGTGGATGCAACTGTGGATTCGTCCGGGGGGCCAGAATGCGCGGCTGCGTCGGCCACGACGTTTCCGGTACTCATGGATTGATCAACCGCCACCATACATTAAATCCAGATTGAAAGGCTGCGGGGCATAATGCGCCCATGCCCAATTTAGTAAGCTTGCCACAATGAAATACGCAAAAATTTTACCTTTTATATATGGAGGCGTAAGAGAATTCCAACGGGCTTTAACTACTTTGCATGAAATTGGTTAGCAGCGCTTTCTGCTCCAAAACCTCTTTTCTCGGTTTCATAGCGTATTTCGCTTCTTCGGATATTATGCTCTCGTGGCCTCATTCTAAGTTTTATCTCCCTCATTCACAGGCATCGAGCAAATGTCGCAATCAAAAAGATCACTCATATTACCGAAATTTAACTCGACCTGCTCAATCGCTGCGTGCAAAATCGCAGATGGGGAAATCCGTGATGGCTTAAGCAATGTGACATCTTGAGCACCCCATCATTTTGATACTTTTTGCGGGCATAATCTGCGGTCAAAGTGAATGTGCATATTTTGATTAGAATTTTGTCGACGTGTTCGGCAGAGTCTTGCCGGAGAGTTGAATGAAGTCCTGGAAGCAGATTGTTCTGTGCCTGCTTGTTATTATCGCTGCCGGTGGTGGCTGGTATTTTTACAAAAACAAGGCGTCTTCCACACAAGAAGCATCCGGCCAGCAGACCCATGAACAGTCTTCAGGAAAAGCAGCCCCTCTGGTGATTGTTGAGGCGGCAGGGCAGGAAACCATCAACAACCGCCTGACGGCTATTGGTTCTGCACGCGCGCTCAGCACCGTTTCGGTAACACCTTATTCCAGCGGCACGATGAACAAGCTTTTTGTGAAAGCCGGAGATACCGTCAAGGCAGGTGACGCCATTGCGCAACTGGACAATGAGACAGAAACGATTGCTGTTGAAAAAGCGCAGATTGCGCTGAAGGATGCACAAACAACGCGTGAGCGCATAGCCCGGCTTCGCGCCACCAACACCGCAACGGTTGTGCAGGAAATAGAAGCCGATCTGGCGCTTGCCAATACCAAACTTGCCCTGGAAGACGCGCAGCTTGCTTTAAGCCGCCGTACCGTCACCGCGCCCATTTCGGGCATTGTTGGAATCCTGCCGGTTAATGCCGGCAATTACATTACGGCCGATACCTCTATTGCGCGCATCGATGATCGCTCCAAGGTTTTAATCGATATTTGGGTGCCAGAACGCTTCGCGCCACAGATCAAGGTGGGGTTGCCGGTCTCGGCAGAATCCACTGCGTTTCCCGGTGACACCTATAGTGGCAAGATCGATGCCGTCGATAATACGCTGGATGTCGCCAGCCGCACGCTGCATGTTCGTGCCGAAATTGATAACACGCAGGATCTGTTGCGCGCGGGCATGTCTTTTTCTGTGACCATTCTTTTCCCCGGTGATCGCTATCCGTCCGTCGATCCACTGGCCATTCAGTGGGACGCAGACGGCTCTTATGTGTGGCGCGTAGAAGACGGCGTTGCCAAAAAAGTCGCTGCCCGTATCGTACAGCGCAATTCAACGAATATCCTTATCGACGGGCCGGTCAAACAAGGCGATCTGATCGTGACGCAGGGCGTGCAAACCATCCGCAATGATGCGCCGGTGCGTGTACTCGATGAAAAGGGCACGGCTCTTGCAGTCCCTGCCAAAAGCCAGAATGCAGGGTGAGGGGCAAGCGTGAGCAATCCAAAATCGCCCGCAGGCAAGAACGGTGGTTCAACCGCGCTGTTTATTCGGCGCCCGGTTTTTGCGTTTGTCATCAATGTTCTGATTATCGTTGCCGGTCTTGCCGCCTTTACAGGTGTGGATATCCGTGAACTGCCAGATGTGGATCGACCTGTTATCACCATCAGCACGGATTTCAGCGGTGCATCGGCTGAAACCATAGACCGTCAGCTGACACAGGTTCTGGAAAATGCTGTCGCTCGTGTTTCTGGTGTGAAATCGATTTCGTCGACGTCCTCCTTTGAACGAAGCCGTGTCACGGTCGAGTTCAATGATGGCGTCGATCTCAATGTTGCCGCTGCTGATATGCGCGATGCGATTTCGCGCGTCGCCAATAATGTGCCGCAAGAAGCGGATCCGTCCCGCATCATCAAGGCCGATTCCAATGCCGATCCGGTGATGCGTCTCGCGGTTACGTCCGACACCATGTCGGTTGATGATATGACTGTTCTGGTTGAAGACCAGATTGAAGACGTTCTCTCCGCGGTTCCCGGTGTCGCTGATGTGCAGATCAATGGCGACCGCGACAAGATTTTTCGCATTGATATCAATCAGGCCCGTCTTGCCAGCTATGGGCTTACCATTGCCGATATATCCAGTGCTTTGTCATCAATGGGGCTTGATGCGCCCGCAGGTTCTCTGCGCAGTTCGGATCAATCCATCGTAGTGCGAGCCACCGCCAATCTCGAGAAGCCCGAAGACTTCGAAAATGTTTATATCAAAGGCCGCACGCAGATCCGCGATGTGGCCAGTGTTACGCTCGGGCCGGATATTGAAAGCTCGTCGGTGCGCTCCAATGGCAAAACGGCCATCGGCCTTGGTATTGTGCGTCAGGCGCAATCCAATACGCTCGACATCTCTCAAGGCATTCGTGCGGCTGTTGCGAACTTGCAGAAGACCCTGCCGCAAGGTGTCAATATTACCGTCACCAGCGACGATGCTAACTTCATCAGGGGCGCGATCCATGAGGTCGAGATCGCGCTGATTGCCTCTGTGATCATCGTGGTCGTGATCATCTTCATGTTTCTTTGGGATATCCGCGCAACGCTTATTCCGGCTTTGGCGATGCCGGTGGCATTGATCGGTACGGTTGCGGCGATTTATCTGACGGGCTTCTCGATCAATATCCTTACATTGCTGGCGCTGGTGCTTGCTACGGGTCTTGTGGTGGACGATGCCATTGTCGTGTTGGAAAACATCGTTCGAAGGCGCAATCAGGGCATGGGGCCACGCGCTGCCGCCGTTCTTGGCACGCAGGAAGTGTTCTTTGCGGTTATTGCGACCACATTGACGCTTGTCGCTGTTTTCGTGCCGATTTCGTTTTTGCCGGGGCAGGCGGGTGGTCTGTTCCGCGAATTTGGTTTTGTGCTGGCAATTGCAATTCTGCTGTCATCTATTGTGGCTCTGACATTGTGCCCAATGCTGGCGTCGCGCTTTCTCAAAGAAGGCAGTGAGGCATCGGAAGGGCGGCATGGGCCAAAGTTTCTGCAAAGGATCGGTGGCGGACTGTCGCGTTTTTATCGCAAGAGCCTGCACGCCTGTCTCTCCGCTCCCCTGATCGTCGTGCTCGTGGCCGTACTTTTTGCTGGCGCTTCTTACGTTGGTTTCGGCATGTTGCGACAGGAGCTCACGCCAACGGAAGATCGGGCCGTCGCGCTGTTGCGCATTAACGGTCCCCAGGGGATCAGCGTTGAATTTCTTCAATCGCAGCTCGATAAGATCGAGCAAGCGATTCAGCCATTACGCGACAATGGTGAAATCCTGACCACCTATGCGATTGCCGGCTCCGGCGGTGCTTCCAATAATGGCTTTATGGTGCTCACCCTTGCGCCGTGGACAGAACGCACCCGTTCGCAACAGCAAATTATGGCAGACATCAATGCTCGTGTGCGTGGGATCACGGCGGTTCGTATTTTCACAATGCAGCCAAACAGCCTTGGCATTCGGGGTGCCGGTAATGGCTTGCAGTTTGCCGTTGTGGGCAGTGATTACGCCAAGCTGCGACCGGCAAGCGATGCAATCGTTGCCGCACTGGAAAAAGATCCGCGTTTCGTTCAGCCGCGCTTGTCTGTTGACGCAACACAGCCGCAGCTTTCCGTCGAAATCAATCGCGAGCGAGCGTCCGATCTCGGCATCGATATTACCGGCCTTGCCAACGCCGTACAGGCGGTGCTCGATGGTCGCAAGATCGGTTCGGTTTATGTCGGCGACAGAAGCTTTGACGTGAAGCTTGTATCGACCACCAATCCCATCAATGATCCGACGGATCTTGAAAACGTCTTCCTCAAAACGGGGGACGGTCGTTATGTACCGATGTCATCTATCGCGACAGTGGTGGAAAAGGCGGTGCCGCCGCAGTTGAACCGTGAAGAGCGCCAGCGTTCTGTTGCGATTACCACAGGTTTGCAGGGCGATTTCGCGCTGGGAGATGCTTATGCGGCTGCATTGGAGATCGCAGCACCGCTGTTGCCACCGGGAGCCCACATCATCCCGCTTGCGGAGGCTTCTACACTCAGTGAAACCTCCGGTGGCATTATGATGGTCTTCGGCTTTGCGATCATCATTATTTTGCTGGTTCTGGCCGCGCAGTTTGAGAGCTTCATCAGCGCGCTGATTGTCATGGCAACGGTGCCGCTTGGCCTCGGCTGTGCCGTCTTTGCAATGATCCTCACCGGCACAAGCCTCAACGTTTATAGCCAGATCGGGCTTGTGCTGCTGGTCGGCATCATGGCTAAGAACGGCATTCTGATTGTCGAATTTGCCGATCAGTTGCGTGACAAGGGCATGAATGTGCGTGAGGCAATTGAAGAAGCAGCCAATATCCGCCTGCGTCCCGTCTGTATGACGATGATCTGTTCGGTGCTGGGCGGCGTGCCGCTGGTGCTCGCCAGCGGAGCAGGTGCGGAAGCGCGTGTGGCACTGGGTTGGGTTATCGTTGGTGGCCTCGGACTTGCAACGATCGCAACCCTTTTCGTGACGCCTGTTGCCTATCTTCTGCTGGGACGCTTCACCAAGCCAAAGGTTGAAGAAGAAGCGCGGCTTGAACGCGAAATGGCCAGGGCAGCAACTCTGGAAGAGAAGCTGAAATGAAAAAGCCCGGTCGTGAGACCGGGCTTTTTGTTGTTACTTCTTCATCGCGTCTGTGACCTTCGCGGTCCATGCACCTTCCGGCTTCTTGGTAATGACCGGATCAGAACCGCCGCCAAGCAAAGTTTCAACCGTGCGGTCGGCGGCAGCGACGTCGAGTGTACCGTCAGAACCATCAATCAGCTTGGCGATTTCCTTGACCATACGCTCCTGAACTTCCTGTGTCTGTGCACCAGAAGAGTCGTTTTCCAGAATGATTTCGGCAGCTTCGTCAGGATGTTCTGACGCATATTGCCAGCCCTTCATCGAAGCGCGGACAAAGCGGGCAAGCTTATCGACCATTGCCGGGTCTTCAAGGCTCTTATCAAGCACGTAGAGCCCGTCTTCAAGTGTTGCCACGCCCTGTTCTTCATAAGGGAACACAACCAGCTGATCCGCCGGAATACCGGCATCGATCACCTGCCAATATTCATTATAGGTCATGGTGGAAATGCAGTCGGCCTGCTTCTGGATCAGCGGATCGACATTAAAGCCCTGTTTGAGCACAGTTACGCCGTCTTTTCCGCCTTCGGTCGGGATATTTAAATGGCTCATCCACGAAAGAAACGGATATTCATTGCCACCGAACCAGACGCCAAGCGTGCGGCCCTTAAAATCTTCCGGCTTGGTGATGTTGGTGTCCTTGCGACAGGTCAACATCATGCCGGATTTCTTGAATGGCTGTGCGATGTTGACGAGTGGAACGCCCTTTTCCCGAGTAGCAAGGGCTGACGGCATCCAGTCCACCACCACGTCAGCGCCACCACCGGCAATCACCTGTGGCGGGGCAACGTCGGGGCCGCCCGGCTTAATGTCCACGTCAAGGTCTTCTTCTTCGTAGAACCCCTTATCCTTGGCGACATAATAGCCAGCAAACTGTCCCTGCGTCACCCATTTGAGCTGCAAGGTCAGCTTGTCAGCTGCTATTGCCGAGCTGCTCATAAGTGCGAGCGCCAGTCCGGCTGTTCCAAGGCATAAAGAAATTGCCTTTTTCATTTTAGTTCTCCTCTGGTTGTTTTTATTGCGCGCATTTTGCCCGAAAACCGGTTCCCACTTTTCGGAATGTGCTTTGGTCTGCATTATACTTGCAGATGCCAAATATTCAGGCTTATGCCCTCCTGTAAGAAGGGTGCCAGAATGTCATTCTGCGCTCGATCAGCGCGATCAGCCCATAAGAAAGCGACCCCGCAAGAGCGGCTACAAAAATCTCGGCCCAGACCATGTCCACATTCATGCGGCCGATTTCTGCGGATATGCGGAAACCCATGCCGACGATGGGCGTACCAAAAAATTCGGCGACAATTGCGCCGATCAAAGCCAGTGTGGAGTTGATCTTGAGCGCATTGAAAATGAAGGGCATGGCCGCCGGAAGGCGCAGTTTAATGAGTGTCTGCCAATAGTTCGAGCCATAGGTCTGCATCAGATCGCGTTCCATCGAACCGCTCGCAGCTAAGCCCGCAACCGTGTTCACCAGCATCGGGAAGAAGGTCATGATAATGACGACCGCTGCCTTTGACTGCCAGTCGAAGCCAAACCACATCACCATGATGGGCGCAACGCCGACAATGGGAAGGGCGGCTGCAAGATTACCAAGCGGCAGCAAGCCTTTGCGCAGAAATGGCACGCGATCAGCAATAATTGCGGTGATAAAGCCTAAGCCACAGCCCGCGATATAGCCGATAATGACCGCCTTCATGAAGGTCTGCTGAAAATCAGCCCACAGGATGGGAACCGAACTCGTGATCCGCGCCCATATGACGGAGGGCGCAGGCAACAGCACCTGCGGCACGGTAAACAGGCGCACACTCACTTCCCAAAGAAGAAGCATCGCGATGCCAAAAAGGGCAGGGACTGCAATGTCCAGCAGCTTCTGAGTGTGCGGGTTGCGCGCCTTGAGGCTTGCCACCCAGCCGACAATCGCCCATGAAACGGCAATCAGCGCGATAATGATTATCACATTCATCATCATGCACCCGCCCTTTCAGGTTTTACGCCCATGCGTCGGTTGACGATACGCGCAACCAGCCCGACAAGCGCCACAAGCAATCCCGCCATAATGGCGGCTGCAATGAGGGCGGCCCATATTTGCACCGTCTGACCGTAATAGGAACCGGCCAGCAAACGCGCGCCAAGACCTGCGACGGCCCCCGTTGGCAACTCGCCAACAATTGCGCCGACAAGGCTGATGGCAACCGCAATCTGCATCGATGTGAACAGGAACGGCATGGCCGCAGGCCAGCGCAACTTCCAGAAAACCTGATTGCGCGATGCATTATATGTCCGCATCAGATCAAGATGCATCACATCGGGCGAGCGCAGGCCTTTGACCATACCCACTGCAACCGGGAAAAAGGACAGATAAGTCGATATGATCGCCTTTGGCAGCAGCCCCGAAATGCCAATCGCATTCAGCACCACAATAATCATCGGCGCGATGGCAAGGATGGGGATTGTTTGCGAGGTGATGATCCAAGGCATCAGGCTTTTGTCAAGCGTGCGCGAGTGCACAATGCCGACCGCAAGCAACACGCCAAGCGCCGATCCGAGCACGAAGCCGAGCAATGTCGAGGATAGTGTCACCCAGCCATGATAAACGAGGCTGCGCTTTGAACTTGGTTTGACATCAAAGACTGTTTTCCAGATTTCCTGTCCCACCTGATGTGGCGCAGGCAGCACCGGGCGATCCTGATGCATCGTATTGGCAACAATTGTCGAGAACGAAATCTCGGTTCCGGCGCGCTCTGCTTGATCTCGCTCAAACGGCGCGTTGAGAAAAACTGCAAGCAGATACCACAATCCGATGATTGCCAGCAGAACCGTCGCCACCGGAATAAATTTGTCGCGAAAAAAAGCTGTCAGTCCCGCCCGGGTTTCACTCATGAATATGCCCCAGCCGCAGGCCTTCGCGCACGCGATGGGCGATTTTGAGGAAGGCATCCGATTCACGAATATCCAGTGTGCGATCCGGCCCCAGATCGCAGTCGATAATTTCATGAATACGGCCCGGACGCGGACTCATCACGACGATCTTGGTTGACAGAAACACGGCCTCAGGAATGGAGTGTGTCACGAAGATCACAGTCTTCTGTGTTGCCGCCCAGAGTTTGAGAAGCTGTTCGTTGAGGTGATCGCGCACGATCTCATCCAATGCGCCGAAAGGCTCATCCATCAGCAGCATGTCAGGGTCAAACGACAATGCACGCGCAATCGATGCTCGCTGCTGCATGCCGCCGGAAAGCTGCCATGGAAATTTTTTGCCAAAACCCGTGAGGTTCACCAGCGCCAGATTCTTTTCAATCCGCGCTTTGCGCTCGGCAGCACTATATCCCATGATTTCGAGTGGCAGGCCGATATTGTCTTCAATCGTGCGCCACGGAAACAACGCTGCCGCCTGAAAGACGTAGCCGTAAGAGCGATCAAGCCGTGCCTGTTCAGGTGTCAGTCCGTTGACGGTCACAGAGCCGGAAGTAGGCTGTTCGAGATTGGCCACCACACGCATCAAGGTGGTCTTGCCGCAACCCGAAGGGCCGATGAAGGAAACAAACTCACCGCGTTTGATCGTGAGATTGATGTTAGAAAGCGCATGGACCGGACCGTCATTCGTTTCAAAAACCAGAGACAGGTCTTTGATGTCGATCACGGTCGGCGCACCATCAAAGCCCCGCTCCGGGGCCATGTTATCGATGTTCATCACATGCATTTCCCGAAGCGAAGCTGGAGCCATGGATCAGACCCCTATTGGCATATGTTCGGCGCTGCGTTCCACCTTGCGGGGCGCGACGATTTCTTTCCACTGCGACAGGGCCTTGTTGGCGGCACCGTTGGGTTCACGTTCGACAAAGCGTCCATCACCCGGCTGTGCTGTGACATGGCCATGATCAAAGGCGAGACGACCGCGCGAGAATGTTTTGACGGGTAAGCCTTTCAACTCAAAACCTTCAAAGACATTGTAATCAATGGACGAATGCTGCGTTTTGGCAGAGATCTTCTTGGTCGTTTCCGGGTCCCAGATGATAATATCGGCGTCGGCCCCCGGCAGGATCGCACCCTTTTGCGGATAGATATTGAGGATCTTCGCAATGTTGGTCGAAGTGACAGCCACGAACTCATTGGGCGTCAGACGACCGGTGCGAACCCCACGCGTCCAGAGTACAGGAAGCCGTTCTTCAAGCCCGCCGGTGCCATTTGGAATCTTGGTGAAATTACCAATGCCATGGCGCTTCTGCTCGGATGTGAAAGCGCAATGATCGGTTGCAACGCATTGCAGGCTTCCAGCGGCAAGTCCGGCCCAGAGGCTGTCCTGATTGATCTTGTCGCGGAATGGCGGCGACATTACGCGGCGCGCAGCATAGTCCCAATCGCGATTGTGATATTCGCTTTCATCAAGTGTCAAATGCTGGATCAGCGGCTCGCCATAAACGCGCATCCCTTTCTGGCGTGCACGGCGGATTGCTTCATGCGCCTGCTCGCAGGATGTATGCACCACATAAAGCGGCACACCGGCCTGATCGGCAATCATGATGGCGCGGTTGGTCGCTTCGCCTTCCACTTCCGGCGGGCGTGAATAGGCGTGTGCCTCCGGACCGTCATTGCCAGCAGCCAAGAGCTTGGCCTGTAATTGCGCAACAATATCGCCGTTTTCCGCGTGAACCAGCGGCATGGCGCCAAGCTCGGCGCAGCGCTGGAACGATGCGAACATCTCGTCATCATTGACCATCAACGCGCCCTTATAGGCCATGAAGTGCTTGAAGGTGTTGATGCCGCGCTTCACCACTTCCGGCATTTCATTAAACGCGCGTTCGCTCCAGCCGGTGATTGCCATGTGGAACGAATAGTCGGTACGCGCCTTGCCTGCCTTCTGGAACCATTCCTGAAGCGCGTCGAGCAGATTGCCTTCTGGTCCGGGAAGAACGAAGTCGACCACCATCGTCGTGCCGCCTGCAAGCGCTGCCGCAGTGCCAGTGTCAAAATCATCGGATGAATAGGTGCCCATAAAGGGCATTTGCAAATGCGTATGCGGGTCAATGCCGCCTGGCATGATATAACAGCCGGAAGCATCGATGGTTTCATCGCCGGTCAGATTATCGCCCACGGCTACAATCTTCTCGCCTTCGATGAGAACGTCGGCTTTAAAGGTGCGGTCTGCCGTAATCACGGTGCCGCCTTTGATGACCTTGCTTGCCCCAGAACTAACCATGTTCGCGTTCCCCTTTTTGGTTTTGTTTCGAACAGGTATTGGATAGGCTGGAAATTAACTTACAATTTCAGCACTCTCCAATACGGCATGAAGAAGTACATCAGCGCCAGCCGATGCCCACTCCTTTGAGATTTCTTCGTCTTCGTTATGGCTGAGGCCATCGACGCATGGACACATGACCATGGCGGTCGGTGCCACGCGATTGATCCAGCAGGCATCGTGACCGGCACCGGAAACAATGTCGCGATGGCTGTAGCCAAGCCGTTCGGCTGCATTGCGAATTGCCGTGACGCAGCCTTCATCGAACGTGACGGGATCGAAATGGCCTGCCACTTCAATCTCGATACCAATGCCAAGGTCTGCCGCGATCTTTGGCGCTTCCGTTTCAAAACGCGCTTTCATGGCATCGAGTGTTTTCTGATCCGGCGAACGGAAATCGACGGTAAAGACGATTTGGCCCGGCAGAACATTGCGAGAGTTCGGCGAAACTTCAATATGGCCCACGCCACCGACCGCATCGGGCTGATAGTCCATCGCAATCTCATTGACCAGTTGCAGCAGTTTGCCCAAGCCAAGGCTTGCATTCCTGCGCATCTTCATCGGCGTTGAGCCGGTATGTGCTTCCTTGCCGGTCAGTGTTATCTGCAACCACCACAGGCCCTGACCATGGGTGACAACGCCAATATCCTTGTTTTCAGCCTCAAGGATCGGGCCTTGTTCGATGTGCAACTCAAACATCGAATGGATCTTGCGCTTGCCAACCGGCTCGTCGCCCTTCCAGCCAATGCGCTCCAGCTCATCGATGAATTTCTTGCCTTTGGCGTCGGTGCGCTCATAGGCCCAGTCCTGTTCTAGCACCCCGGCGAAAACGCCGGAAGCAAGCATTGCAGGCGCAAAACGCGTGCCTTCTTCATTGGTCCAGTTGACCACGACAATCGGGCGCTTTGTCTTGATGTTTGTGTCGTTCAAGGTGCGCATGACTTCAAGTCCGCCCAGCACACCGAGCACGCCGTCATATTTGCCGCCTGTCGGCTGCGTATCGAGATGGCTGCCCATATAAACCGGATCGGCATCCGCATCTTCGCCTGCGCGAATAAAGAACATATTGCCCATCGTATCGACGGTCATCGACAGTCCGGCCTGTTCGCACCATTTCTGAAAAAGCTGGCGACCTTCGGCGTCTTCATCGGTCAGCGTCTGGCGATTGTTACCACCGCGCAAACCGGGGCCAATCTGTGCCATTTCCATCAGGCTGTCCCACAGCCTGTCGCCATTGACCTTGAGATTACTGGAGAGCGCCATTTGCTCTGCCTCCACATTTCAAGCATGGAATAACTGCGGCATTGCCGCAAGCGCTTCGCATGTTATGTTGTTCCCGCGACCCAGCTCTTTGGCCTCAATCTTCTTGCAGTATTTGCAAAAACTTGACTAGTTGGTCAAAATGCAGGCTAGAAGAGCGTTCGACAGCGGTCAAGCGGTTTTAAGAAATTTTGCTCCGTCAAAAGGTGTTAAATGGTCACAGATGCGACAGCTCCCGCCGAAGCAGGTGTGAATGAAAAGGCGGAGGGTGCGACGCGCATTCAGGCGATCAATCGCAGGCTCATTCTGGATGCAGCGCTTGATGTCTTTTCCGCTTATGGGTTTCGCGGTTCGACAGTCGATCAGATTGCCGAAAAGGCAGGGATGTCGAAGCCAAACCTGCTGTATTATTTTCCGCGCAAGCAAAATATCTACGTGACGGTTTTGGAGGAAACGCTCACCGAATGGCTTGGCCCGTTCGAGAGCATCAGCCCTGAAGGCGATCCGCTTGAGGAACTCCAGAACTATATTGCGCAAAAGCTTGCGCTTTCGGCCAAAAGGCCGGAAGCATCGCGGCTGTTTGCCAATGAAATTCTGCATGGTGCACCGGCGATTACCGATTTTCTCAAAGGCCATCTGAAAGAGCTGGTCGATGAAAAAGCAGGCGTTATTCGTTGTTGGATTGAAGAAAAGCGCATCGCGCCCATTGATCCTTATCACCTGATTTTTACGATATGGGCCGTGACGCAGCATTATTCCGATTTCTCGGTTCAGGTTGCAGCCATTCTTGGCAACCGCACCGAGCAGCCGGATTTTTATGAGCAGACAGCACGCTCCATTGCAGCAATTATTCTTGACGGTGTGCGTGTTCGTGATGATGTTGCAGCATCATGAAAACGATTCTTATTGCAGCAGCCATTGTCCGCGATGAAGCGGGCCGTTTCCTCCTTGTTCGCAAACGCGGCAGCGAGATTTTCTTCCAGCCTGGTGGCAAGATTGATACCGGCGAAGAGCCGCAGATTGCGCTTATCCGCGAAATCGAGGAAGAGCTCGGCATTCTGATTGACGAGAGCCAGTTGCGCTATGCAGCGCGCATGTCGGCACCAGCCGCCAACGAACTTGATTCCATCGTTGAAGCAGAACTGTTCCACCTCACTTTGAGGGAAGGGCAGGTGCCTGCCGCTTCGAGTGAAATCGAAGAGCTGATCTGGGTTAAGGCTGGCGATCAGTCGCGCCCTGTTGCGCTGCTTTCACAAAGCATCCAGGCACGCTTTTCACAAGCGGATTGAGATTCTTATTCGCAGATGAATAGGTTTTTCGTTTGCGAATTTATTATCTTCCTCTTATCAGTCTGTGCGCGTTTAGAGCGCATCCCGAAAAGTGTGAAACGGTTTTCGGACAAGATGCGCGCCCTTAATACGCGGGCATAGGTTCTGGAGGAGATATTTATGCAGCTTAAAGTATCTGATAGGCGCACACTGGGCCGCACGGGGCTGTCCGTAACGGCGCTTGGTCTGGGAACCGCACCTTTGGGCGGGCTTTATGCGCCTGTTTCCCGTGCCGATGCGGATGCTTTGCTCGAAGCTGGCTGGGACAGCGGCATCCGCTATTTCGACAGCGCACCGATGTATGGTCTTGGTCGAAGCGAGCATCTTTTGGGCGATTTGCTGCGCGAAAAGACTGAACGCGCCGTGGTTTCTACCAAAGTTGGCCGCCTGATGACCAATGAGCGCGCTGGTCGCACGCTGCCGCCATCGCCACCAAAAAATCCTCTCGATTCCGGCTGGCACAATGGTCTCAATTTCCGTGAGGTTTTTGATTACAGCTATGACGGTGTTATGCGCAGCTTCGATGACAGCCAGCAGCGCCTTGGCTTTCCCAAAATCGATCTGCTCTATGTCCATGACATTGGCCGCGTGACCCATGCTGACCGTCATGAGTTTCACTGGAACGCATTGACCAAGGGCGGCGGTTTCCGTGCACTGAGTGAATTGCGCGAAGCAGGCAATATTAAAGGCTTTGGCCTTGGAGTGAATGAATGGCAGGTCATTCGTGATGCGCTTGAGGAAGCGGATCTCGATTGCTCGCTTCTGGCTGGCCGCTACTCGCTTCTTGATCAGGTTTCGGAAAAGGAATTCTTGCCGCTGGCGCAAAAGCGCGGCATGGCGCTGGTGATTGCCGGTGTGTTCAACTCCGGCATTCTGGCATCCCCACGCGGTGGCGAACAGAAGTTCGATTATGCTGATGCGCCTGCTGAAATCATTGCACGCACCAACCGCCTGCATGATATTTGCGACGACTTCAATGTACCGCTTGCCGCCGCCGCCATGCAGTTTCCGATGATGCATGAGGCCGTCAGCTCCATTCTGATTGGTGTGCGTTCGCCAGAACAGATCAGG
The DNA here is from genome assembly GCF_044435015.1 of Ochrobactrum sp. S1502_03. Lineage (NCBI taxonomy): Bacteria > Pseudomonadati > Pseudomonadota > Alphaproteobacteria > Hyphomicrobiales > Brucellaceae > Ochrobactrum > Ochrobactrum sp. S1502_03. The sequence goes on along the minus strand of NZ_JAYEXN010000014.1, from coordinate 70,908 downwards.
CAGAATGTTGTCTGGTTCGAGCAGTCCATCCCGGGTGAATTCTGGGCGACGCTGCGTTCTGAAGGTCTGATCTCGTAATCATGACGTCCAAAATTCTCTGCGTTGGTGCCCTCACCATGGACACCATTCTGCGCCTTGATGAACTTCCACACGCGGCAGGTAAATATCTGCCGCGTGAAGCGGTCGAGATCGCCGCTGGCATGGCTTCGAGTGCCGCAGCCGCGATTGCCCGGCTTGGTGGGGATGTGGCGCTTTGGGCTTCTGCCGGAGTTGATCCGGTGGGTGAGCGCGCCATCGCAGAGCTTGAAGCCGAAGGCATCGATTGCTCTTATATCCGTCGGCTGGAAGGCGTGCGCACGGCATTTTCCTCAATTCTTGTCGATGCAAACGGCGAGCGCATCATTGTGCCATTTTATGACCCGGCACTTGCAAGCCCGTCGGATCAGATTCCGCCGATTGCAGCTGGCGCCTACGCCGCTGTAATGACCGATGTGCGCTGGCCATGGGCGGCTGAAACAGCCCTTCGAGCTGCTCGCGATGCAGGGATTCCAGCTATCTTGGATGCGGATACCGCACCTGTCGAGCTTCTGGAAAAGCTGCTGCCGCTTGCAACGCATATTGTTGCATCAGAACCCGCTGCGATCAGCGTGACCGGCACGACGGATTTGCGCGAATGTGTGAACATTTTGGCCAGCCGCTATGATGTTTTCACCTCTGTCACCGCTGGCGCTGATGGCTGCTACTGGACGCAAGGGGCTGGCAAGCAAGTATTCCATGTACCGGGCTTTAAGGTGAAAGCCGTCGATACGCTGGCAGCGGGCGATGTCTTTCATGGCGCTTTCGCCCATGGTCTGGTTGACGGCAAAGGGATCACCGACATGATCCGATTTGCCAATGCAGCCGCCGCCATTAAATGCGCACGCTTTGGTGGCCGCGCCGGTTCACCAGACTATCAGCAAGTCCTTTCTTTCATAGAAAGCGGTGTTGTTCCGGCCCAGTAAGCCGGCAATCTCCTCCCAAAAACATACAAACACGCACTGAACCCGAATTGACTATTTACTAACATGTTAGTATGTGCCAACTTACAGTTCAAACTTGGGAGGAGCCAGTTTTGGCACAACAATATTCAGGGCAGGAGCGCTTCGGCCTCTCTGCGGCACTCACCACACCATTCGATGCTGACGGCAAAATCGATGTCAGCCGTGCCCTAAAGCACGCCCGCGCCCGCCTCGACAGCGGCTGCTCGAGCGTCACTCTGTTTGGTACCACCGGCGAAGGTTCGTCGATTGCCGATGCTGAACGCGCAGCGCTTCTTGATGCTTTCATCGCGGATGGTTTTTTGGCTTCGAACATCGTTGTCGGCGTCATGGAAAATTCGGTGGCCGATGCAGTAGCCCAATCCGCCGATGCGCTGCGTCGCGGTTGCAAGGCCATTCTTCTGGCGCCGCCATCCTATTTCAAAAACCTGTCCGACGAAGGTCTGTTCAACTGGTTCTCGGCGGTTCTCAAAGGTTTGGGCGATGATGCACGCAGCATCATTCTTTACAATATCCCGTCTGTAACGGCGGTTGAATTGTCGGTCGATCTGATCACCCGTCTGCGTGATGCTTTTGGTGGCGTCATAACCGGCGTGAAAGATTCCTCTGGCAACTGGGCCTATACGGAAAAGCTGCTTGCTGCTCATAAAGACATTGCGATCCTGATCGGTGATGAGCGTGATCTTGCAGCCGGTGTGCGGCTTGGCGGACAGGGTGCGATTTCCGGTATGGCCAATCTTTTCCCGGATCGTCTTCTACGCATGATCAATGACGGTCAGGATGACAATGAACTGGTTGGCGCTGTGCAGCAATTGCTGAACTATCCGGTAACGCCAGCGGTCAAGGCCATGGTTGCGCGTCATACGGGCGACAAGGAATGGCGTCGTGTACGCGCACCGCTGATTTCATTAAATGACGCGGATTTCGATGCAATTGGCAGTGTATTCGACCGTTTGCATATGGCAAAAGCGGCCTGATCACGGCATAAGCGTCGATAGCAAAAGGAAATGGCTTTGGCGGACGATCACCAAGAACCGGTAAAATTGCGCGATAAGGCTTATCAGAGCTTCACCGAGCATTTGCTGGCGCGTGATTTTCATCCGGGCCAGTTCGTTTCACAGCGTCAGCTCGTCACTATGACGGGTCTGCCGCTGGGTGCGATCCGCGAATTGATCCCGCGTCTTGAAACGGAAGGTCTGATCAAGACCGTACCGCAGCGTGGACTCCAGATCGCCCATATTGATCTTAATCTGATCCGCGAAGCGTTTCAGTTTCGCCTTTTCATCGAAAAGGAATCGGTTGCGATTTTTTGCCAGTCAGCTTCCGATGAATTGCTGCGTTCGTTGCGCGCTGAGCATGAAGAAACGCTCAATCGTGCAATGAACGAAGGTGAAACACCGGAGCTTGAAAAACAGGCACAGAATATCGACTGGAGCCTGCATGATACGATTGTTAGCTCGCTTAATAATGAAATCATTTGGCGTGCTTACCAGACCAACACAATCAAGATGCGTCTGATCAATCAGGAGCGTTTCCGTATTAACGGGCGTGTGATTCCGGTTATGCAAGAGCATCTGACTGTGTTGAGCGCCATTGAGACCCGCGACCCGCAAACGGCCATGGATGCCATCGCCGTTCACATCAACAATGCACGGAAACTGGCTTTGCACATTTAAAGACCAAGGTCTGGCGAGAGGAGTCGCCGGGCCGCAAACATTACAGGGGAGGAATAAGCGATGAATCTGTTACGTCCAACACGCCGTCAGTTTATGGCGGGAACGGCAGCAATTGCTGCATCCGGCATAACGGGCATTAGCCCGTCTTTTGCCCAGTCAGGTGTTGACTGGAAAAAATATGCGGGCACCACGCTTGAAGTAAATCTGATCAAAAGCCCGCGTGGCGAACTCCTTCAGAAGCATCAGAAGGAATTCGAAGACCTGACGGGCATCAAGGTTAATTCCGAGCAGACGCCGGAACAACAGCAGCGCCAGAAGGCGGTGATTGAGCTGACTTCGGGCCGTCCGAGCTTCGACGTTATCCACATCAGCTATCACGTTCAGAAGCGTCAGTTTGAAAAGGGCGGCTGGCTTGCCGATCTCAACCCGTTTTTGAAAGACCCGACGCTGACCGACGCGTCGCTCACCGAAGATGATTTTGCAAGCGCGGGTCTGACCTTTGCCAAAGATGCCAATGGTCGCTTTGGTGCACTGCCATTCTCGGTCGATTACTGGATTATCTATTGGAACAAAGACCTCTTTGCGGAGAAGGGGCTTGAATTCCCCAAGACCTTTGAAGAACTGGTCACAACCGCCGAAGCACTGACCGATCCGTCCACCAGAACCTATGGTTTCGTTGCGCGCGGCATGAAAAACGCCAATGCGCCGGTCTTCACCAGCCTTATGCTTGGTTATGGTAAGCAGTCGGTGGACGCTGATGGTAATGTTGAGACGGATTCACCGGAAGGCATTGAAGCGGCCAGGCTCTATCAGCGCCTGATGACCAAATCGGCACCTCCCGGGGTTGCGGGCTTCAACTGGGCAGAATGCCAGTCGAACTTCCTTCAGGGTCGCGTTGGCATGTGGCTCGACGGTATCGGCTTTGCACCGCCGCTTGAAGACCCGAACAAGTCGCGCGTTGTCGGCAAGGTTGGTTATGGCGTCATGCCAGCAGGCCCGAATGCACAGGCTGCACCGACGACCGGCGACGGTATCGGCGTCACAGAAGCTTCCAAGAACAAGGAAGCCGCATATCTTTACTGCCAATGGGCCATTTCCAAAGAAATGGGTGCGCGTCTGTTGCAGTCGGGTTCGGGGGTCCCGTTCCGCAAGTCGATCATTGACGACGAAGCCGTGCGCAAGGGCGTCACCATGCCGGAAGGCTGGGTAGAGGCGCTCTCGAAATCAGCGCCGATCAGCCAGCTCTGCCTGCCCGTCATCGTGCCTGTCACGGAATTCCGCGACATTATCGGTGTGGGCCTCACCAATCTGTTGAATGGTGCAGACGCTGAAACGGAAATGAAACGCGCGACGGAAGAATTCCGTCCGGTCCTCGCACGGAGCGAAGGAAAATGACATCTGCTGCCCCGATAGGTGCAAAAACAGGAGCAGCTGCAACGGCTGTTCCTGCCACCCGGCCTTTTAAAAGTCGTCTCAGACCCAGCTATTGGCCGTTCGTTCTTCCAGCCTTGATCACTGTCGGGGCGGTGATCGTTTTCCCATGGGTGTTTACACTCTGGATGAGTGCCAATCAGTGGCAACTCGGCGGTGAACAGAGCTTTGTCGGCTTCGACAATTATCTGCGCCTTGCAGCCGATATGCGTTTCTGGGAATCCATGTGGCATACGGTCGTCTATACGGTTCTCTCCGTCGTTGCTCCGATGATATTGGGCACGATTGCAGCGCTGGTTTTTGACAGTAAACTGCCGATGCGCGGGCTGTTGCGCGGCATTTTCGTGATGCCGATGATGGCAACGCCAGTGGCCGTCGCCCTTGTCTGGACGATGATGTATCACCCACAACTTGGCGTGCTGAACTATCTTCTATCGCTGATCGGTATTCCGCCACAGGAATGGATTTTCAATCAGAGCACGGTTATCCCGTCGCTGGTACTGGTTGAAACATGGCAGTGGACGCCGCTGGTGATGCTGATCGTGCTTGGCGGCCTTGCCTCCATGCCACGTGATCCGTTTGAAAGTGCGGAAATTGACGGTGCCAACGGCTGGCAGAAGTTCCGCTATATCACGCTGCCGATGATCCTGCCCTTTATCATGGTGGCCGTTATCATCCGCTCAATTGATGCGCTCAAAAGCTTCGATATCATCTATGCGATGACGCAGGGCGGTCCGGGTACGGCATCGGAAACCATCAATATCTATCTCTATAATGTGGCGTTCTCTTACTATGACATAGGCTATGGCTCGGCGATTGCCGTGGTGTTCTTCATTGTCATTATCGCCATGTCCATGATCCTTCTGGCGCTGCGCCAGCGGACCAAGTGGAACTCGTGAGGACCGACCATGGCACGCAAGTCTATTCTTTCAAAGCTTGGCACGGCACTCATGGTTTTCGTCATCGTGTCGCCTGCAATCTTCTTCTTCGTCTGGATGCTGTCGCTTTCGCTGAAATATGAAATCGACAATGGCGCCTATCCGCCAATCCTGATTCCCGACCGCATCGCTTGGTCAAACTATAGCGGGATTTTCGAAACCAACGACTTTCTGCTCTATTTCTGGAACAGTATTCTCGTCACCGGCACCGCTACCTTGCTGGCATTGATTGTCGGTGTTCCGGCAGGCTATGGCATCGCACGCTTGCGCGCCAACAAATCGGCAATCGTTATTATGATTGCGCGTATGACACCGGGCCTGTCTTACCTGATCCCGCTGTTCCTTTTGTTCCAGACGCTCGGACTGCTCGGCACGCTCTGGCCGCAGATCATCATCCATCTGGTTGTGACGGTTCCCATCGTGATCTGGATCATGATCGGTTATTTCGAGACAACACCGATGGAGCTTGAAGAAGCAGCCACCATTGATGGTGCATCGTCGTGGCAGGTATTCATGAAAGTTGCACTGCCGATTGCCAAGCCTGGCATTGTGGTGTCGCTCATCCTTGCGGTGATCTTCTCGTGGAACAATTTCGTTTTCGGCATCGTGCTCGCCAGCCGCGAGACACGCACTCTGCCGGTCGCAGTTTACAACATGCTGTCCTTTGAACAGGTCAGCTGGGGTCCGCTTGCCGCCGCCGCCCTTGTGGTCACATTGCCGGTCCTGTTGCTAACCGTTTTCGCACAGCGCCAGATCGTTGCAGGTCTGACCGCAGGCGCCGTCAAATAAGAGTTGAGGTTCAAGATGGCATCTGTATCCATCCGAAATGCAATCAAGAAATATGGCAATGTCGGCGTTCTGCATGGCGTGTCGGTTGATATTGAGGACGGCGAATTCGTCGTGCTGGTCGGCCCATCGGGCTGCGGAAAATCGACGCTTCTGCGCATGATCGCAGGGCTTGAGGAAATCAGCGATGGCGAAATCGCTATCGGTCCGCGCGTGGTCAATGATCTGCGCGCCAAGGAGCGCGACATCGCCATGGTGTTCCAGAATTATGCGCTCTATCCGCATATGACGGTGGCCGACAATATGGGCTTCGCGCTCATGCTGAAAAACGCGCCGAAGCAAGAACGTGACAGCCGCGTTAACCGTGCGGCGGAAATCCTCGGCCTCAACAAGCTGCTCGACCGCTTTCCGCGCCAGCTTTCCGGTGGCCAGCGCCAGCGTGTGGCGATGGGCCGTGCGATTGTCCGCGATCCGCAGGTGTTTCTGTTTGACGAACCGCTGTCCAACCTAGACGCTAAATTGCGTGTGCAGATGCGCGGTGAGATCAAGGGGCTGCATCAGCGTCTGAAAACCACCACGATCTACGTCACCCACGATCAGATCGAAGCCATGACCATGGCCGATAAGATCGTCGTCATGCGTGATGGTCTGGTGGAACAAATCGGTGCTCCGCTCGATCTTTATGATCGTCCGGCCAATATGTTTGTGGCTGGCTTCATCGGTTCGCCATCAATGAACTTCGTCAACGGCAAGATCGAAGAAGGTTCGTTTGTCGCTGATGGCGGTTTCCGCATTCCGCTTCCCGATGGCGATTATGGCAGTCTGTCGGGCAGGGCCGTTTATGGCATGCGCCCTGAACATATGAAGATTGCCGAGCAGGGCGTGCCGGTTACGGTCGATATTGTCGAGCCGACAGGTTCGGAAATCATGGTCATGGGCAAGCTGGGCGATCAGCCGGTTACCTGCCTGTTCCGCGAGCGCCTGACAGTGCGTCCGGGTGATGTGCTGACCATTGCGATTGATCCGGCAACCAGCCATGTGTTTGAGTCGGAAAAAGGCAAACGCGTCAGCCGTTAAACATAAAAAACGCCGGGGTTTCCCCCGGCGTCTTTGTTTTATTCGGCCGCTTCTTTGACGGCCATCGGATTGTTCGGATGGGTTGTCCAGTTGGCATATTGTGCCGGGATTGGTGCCTTGGTGCGCGGATCGAAGTCGCCGATCTGCTCCATGGTGATGCAATCCTCGACCGGGCAGACATTGACGCAAAGATTGCAGCCAACGCATTCCTCATCAATCACTTCAAAGTGCCGTGCACCATTCACCAGATTGGTGATCGCCTGATGCGAGGTATCTTCGCAGGCAATGTGGCAACGACCGCACTTGATGCAGGAATCCTGATCAATCCTTGCCTTGGTGACATAATTGAGGTTGAGGTACTGCCAGTCACTGACATGCCCGACAGCCATGCCGCGGAAATCATCAAGCGTCTGATAACCCTTGCTGTCCATCCAGTCGGAAAGACCGTCGATCATTTCCTCAACGACCTTGAAGCCATAGGTCATGGCAGCAGTACAGACCTGAACGGTGCCGCAGCCGAGCGCAATAAATTCAGCCGCATCGCGCCATGTCGTAATGCCGCCAATGCCTGAAATCGGTAGACCATAGGTTTCAGGATCGCGTGCAATTTCCGCCACCATGTTCAGTGCAATCGGTTTGACCGCTGGTCCGCAATAGCCGCCATGGCTGCCGCGTCCGTCGATGGACGGAACAGGCGACATGCTGTCCAAATCAACCGAGACAATCGAATTGATCGTGTTGATCAGCGACACAGCGTCTGTGCCGTTGGCCTTTGCGCCTCGTGCTGGCTTGCGAATATCGGTGATGTTTGGCGTCAGCTTGGTGATCACTGGCATCCGGCTATATTGCTTGCACCATTTGACAACCATGCCGACATATTCCGGCACCTGACCAACAGCCGCACCCATGCCGCGTTCGCTCATGCCGTGCGGACAACCGAAGTTTAGTTCGATGCCGTCAGCGCCGGTTTCTTCCACCAGTGGCAGAATGGCTTTCCATGCCTCTTCTTCACATGGCACCATGATCGACGCGATCAATGCGCGGTCGGGCCAGCGCATTTTGACTTCCTTCATTTCGCGAAGGTTCACTTCAAGCGGACGATCAGTGATCAGTTCGATATTGTTAAGACCAAGCAGACGCCGGTCAGCGCCATGGATTGCGCCATAGCGCGGACCATTGACGTTAACGACCGGAGGGCCCTCGGCACCCAGCGTTTTCCAGACCACGCCACCCCAGCCAGCCTTGAAAGCACGCTCAACATTGTAAGCCTTGTCGGTCGGTGGAGCCGAAGCCAGCCAGAACGGGTTTGGCGATTTGATACCGAGGAAATTCGTAGAAAGATCAGCCATGTTTACTCTCCTCAGCCCTGTTCCTGGCCCAAAGGCACACTGCGGTCACGGTGAGCCGACGGGCTGGGCGCATGAAGCGCGCCGCCCGAGAGCACCGCATCGGCAAAACCTTCAATTGCTTCGGGACGTTTTGTCAGCGTTGCATGGATAGATTCGGCAGCAACTTTGCCGTCTTCCACCGATGCAACGGTCAGATCCTGACCACCTGCAACGCAGTCGCCCCCCGCCCAAATCCCTTCAACGGATGTGCGACGCTCATCATCGACGCTGATGCGCCCTTTGGAGAGTCCAATGCCTGAGCCTGCAATTGGCTCTGGTTCAAACTTCTGACCAATAGCCTTGAATACCTGATCGGCTTCGAGAATGAGATATTCGCCAGTGCCCGAAAGCTTGCCGCTATCGGCATTGGTATATTCAAACACAACGGCATTGACGGTGCCGTCTTCGCTCCGCTCAAGGGCATGCGGTTGCAACCAGTGACGGATCACCACGCCATGAATCTGTGCCAGTTCCTGCTCATAGGCGCTGGCATTCATGCTTTCCTGCCCGCGACGATAAACGATGGTCACGTTTTCAGCGCCAAGCTTCTTGGTCTGAATGGCAACGTCCACCGCCGTCATGCCGCCACCGATCACCACGACATTGCGGCCAACGGGCAGCGACGAGAGGTCTTTTGCCTGACGCAGATTGGCAATGTAATCCACCGCATCAATCACATTCGGTGCATCTTCTCCGGCAAGGCCGAGATCATTAACCCCCGGCATCCCCATGCCGAGGAACACCGCATCATAGCCTGCTTTTAAGGCTTCAATCGTGATGTCCTGACCGAGCGTCTGGTTATATTCGATATTGATAGCGCCGATTTTCAGCACGAATTCCAGCTCGCGCTGGGCGAAATTATTGACTGTCTTATAGGCGGCAATACCATATTCATTCAGACCGCCGCCCTTGGGCCGCGCGTCAAAAATCGTCACCTGATGGCCATGCATCGCAAGGCGGTGCGCCGCAGAAAGACCTGCCGGACCTGCGCCAACAATGGCGATGTGCTTGCCGGTGTCGGGTGCGCGCTTGAATGGATGATTGCCGGTTTCCATCAGAACATCGGTCGCATAGCGCTGCAATTCACCGATCTTGACCGGTTTGCCTTCCGAAGTCTCGCGAACACACACTTCTTCGCAGAGCGTTTCGGTCGGGCAGACGCGGGCACACATGCCACCAAGAATGTTCTCTGAAAGAATGGTCTTCGCCGCACCGATGGCATTGCCAGTGTTAATCTGGCGAATGAAACGCGGAATATCGATGCTGGTCGGACACGCATTCATGCAAGGCGCATCATAGCAATAATAGCAGCGGTCAGATTCAACGAGGGCTTCATGCTTGTTGAGCGGCGGATGCAGATCATCGAAAACATGCGCATAATCGGCCTTATCCAACCGCGAGCCGTGAATATCAGGCCCGTTCGCGTGTCCCGGATTATCAATTGCATCAATAGGCGAATTCTCTGCTGATCTCATAGATCGCATCTCCCATTTTTGCTTGTTCAGGCGCGGGTTCCCTTTGCGCACCGTAAACTCTGTTCCGGGCTGCGATCTTTGCCGTCGCGTGATGCCCGTTATTGACAGGATGACAGATTTTCACGGAAGGTCAAATTTTTTATCATCTGGTCAATTTATGACAAATCAGCGCATCCCGAAAAGTGGGAGCCGGTTTTCGGAAAAGATGCGCGTCAGAAAAAATGCATACCAGAAATAGCAAAGGCCCGGCTTTGGAAGCACGGGCCTTTGACATTGAACTCAAATGGAAATCAGAGGGGATCGGACTTGAGACCACTTGGTGCTGGTTCGGTGGTCGCTTCTGCTTCCTGAAACGCTTCTGCTTCTTTTGGCAGCGACGGACGCGCGCTTAATACCAGTGCGCAGCCAGCGATGATCACGGCAGCGCCGGCAAACTGGATGATGGAAAGCTGTTCTTTAAGGAACACGGCACCAACCAGCACAGCAATGACTGTGACCGCAAATTCCACGCTGATGGCTTTTGTCGGGCCGACATTCCCGACCAGCCTGAAATAGAGCACATAGGTGAGCGCGCTCATCACGCAGGCAGAGATCAGCAGAAAGACAACATCAATCAGCCCCGGCATGGCTGGCACAGGAATGACGAAGATCAGCGGCAGCGTGAGAATGCCGCCAAACACGAATGCGCCGATGGTGGTTTCCCACGAGCCGGTGGTGGACAGGCGGCGGCTTGCATAATTGCTGCCAAATGCCGCCGAAAAGCACGAGAACATCACGGCAATGCAGCCCATGATGAATTCAGGCGTCACGGCCACAGCGGGAAAGCCAACCAGCAACACAATGCCGGTCACACCAAGCAACAGGCCGATCAGGCCGCGTGAGGTGATGCGCTCAAGCCCCCACAACTGGCTGATGACCATTGAGAAAAGCGGAATTGATGCCACACAGATTGCAGCCATTGCCGTGCCGATCAGCGGTGTACCGTAGGAAAGGCCAATCAGCTGGCCCGCAACAGTTGTGGCGCCAACAATGGCAAACGGCTTCCAGCCAGCTTGAAAATCAAGGCTGCGCCCTGATAGCTTGGCAATGGCAAACAGTGTTCCCGCCGCAATGAAGGAGCGGAAAGCCACCGCACCCACCCAGCCGAAGGCTTCGACCACGCGCAGCACCACGAGGAACGAAAGCCCCCATGCGATGGCAAGAAAAATATAGGTTGCGGTATCTCTGGGTTTCATGCCGATAGGCCTTAATGATGCTGTTGGATTATCGACTATCTGAGTTGGACGCAAAGCGAAAACGCTTTCCCATCCATCCCCATACCATCTTGGAATGAAATTATGCCGTTTTTGCAGCGGCATTATCGAGCGCTTTTTGAGCTGCCGCAGCACCGATATTGGCAAAGAAGCGATCCGCAATCTTGCGTGCGACCGAACCGAGAAGTTTCGATCCAAGCTGGGCGATCTTGCCACCGGCATCGCCGCGGATCACATAGCTCAGGATCGTGTCATCACCATCTTCTGTCAGGGTTACATCGGTGTCGCCATGGGCAAAGCCTGCAATCGAGCCTTCACCGCGCCCGGAAATCGTATAGGAGGCGGGTGGCTTCATGTTGGAGAGTTCGAGCATTCCATGGAAGCGGACCTTGATCACGCCGAGGCTGACTTTCAACGCTGCACGGATTTCTGTTTCAGAAATTCTTTCCAGATCTTCGCAGCCGGGAATGCTGTTTTTCAGCGTTTCAATATCATTGAGCGCATCCCAGACGGCCTGCCGGGGTGCGTTGATTCTCTCTTCTCCGACGAGGTCCATGCTTTAAACTCGCTCCTATCAATCTATATTGATCAATATCCATATATGGAGCGGCATCAAAATGAAAAATTTCTGTAATTTAATTGGTGCAATCTTCTAATAAAATGCTTAATTATCCGCAATTAAATCGATTTGATTGACTGGAGTATCATCATGGCAAGAGACGCGGCGAAGCTTGAAGCAACGGTCGCAAAGCTGAAAAAGCACTGGGCGGAAGCAGCACCAAAAGACATGCGTGCCGCATTCAAAGCTGATCCGGGCCGTTTTGAGCGTTATTCGCTGTCACTTGATGATCTGCTGTTTGACTGGTCGAAGGCCCGCGTCAATGACGAGACGGTTTCGCTTTTGACTGAACTGGCAAAAGCCGCCGATGTTGAAGGCCGCCGCGCTGCCATGTTTGCAGGCGAGCACATCAACAACACTGAAGATCGCGCTGTTCTGCATGTCGCCCTTCGCGACACAACCTCGAAAGAGGTATTGGTCGATGGCCACAACGTCCTGCCGGACGTGAAGAAAGTGCTCGACCGTATGGCTGCTTTCTCCGATGGCATCCGTTCCGGTTCTGTCACAGGTGCGACGGGCAAGAAGATCACCGACATCGTCAATATCGGTATTGGTGGTTCCGATCTTGGGCCGGTTATGGCGACGATTGCGCTTTCACCCTACCATGACGGCCCGCGCGCCCATTATGTTTCGAACATCGATGGTGCACACATTGCCGACACGCTCAATGTGCTTGATCCGGTAACGACACTGATCATCGTCGCCTCAAAAACCTTCACCACCATTGAAACCATGACCAATGCGCAGACCGCGCGCAAATGGATTGCGGATGCGCTGGGCGAAGACGCTGTCGGCGCACATTTTGCAGCCGTCTCGACTGCCCTTGATAAGGTCGCCGCATTTGGCATTGGCGAAGAACGCGTCTTTGGTTTTTGGGACTGGGTTGGCGGTCGCTATTCGGTCTGGTCGGCGATTGGCCTGCCGGTGATGATCGCAATTGGCGCAGATAATTTCCGCAAATTCCTTGCAGGCGCGCATTCAATGGATGTGCATTTCCGCGATGCGCCGCTGGAAAAGAACCTGCCAATCTGGCTCGGTCTTATCGGTTACTGGCACCGCGCAATTTGCGGTTACTCCAGTCGTGCCGTCATTCCTTATGATCAGCGTCTGGCACGCGTTCCGGCCTATCTCCAGCAGCTCGATATGGAATCGAACGGCAAAAGCGTGACCGTTGACGGCAAGCCAGTTTCCGGCCCAACGGGTCCTGTTGTCTGGGGCGAGCCTGGCACCAATGGCCAGCACGCTTTCTTCCAGTTGCTGCATCAGGGTACAGACACCATTCCGCTCGAATTCATCGTTGCGGCAAAGGGCCATGAAAAGCATCTCGATCATCAGCATGAAATGCTGCTCGCCAATTGCCTTGCGCAGTCGGAAGCCTTGATGAAGGGGCGCACGCTCGATGAAGCGCGTGCACAGTTGAAGGCCAAGAATCTGCCGGACGCAGAAGTTGAGCGCATTGCACCGCATCGCGTGTTCTCGGGCAATCGTCCGTCGCTCACGCTTGTTCACGACAAGCTCGACCCGTTTGCATTGGGTCGCCTGATCGCCCTTTACGAGCATCGTGTGTTTGTTGAAGCGCAGATTTTCGGCATCAATGCCTTTGACCAGTGGGGCGTGGAACTTGGCAAAGAACTCGCAACCGAGCTTCTTCCTGTTGTTTCGGGTGCAGAATCCGCCGAAGGCAAAGACGCTTCGACCGTTGGTCTCGTTGCGCATTTGCATGCGCGCCGCAAAGCCTGATATTAAGGCAAATCAATAAGGCAAGCCGGGCGCTCTGCCCGGCTTTTTGTGCTTTTAATGGGATGAGAGATGAAGACCGAGATTATCGAGTTTGCCGGCGACGTACCGGGTAACGCCATAGAACTGCGTGTGCTGCGTTTTGCAGGCAAAGACAGCGATGCGCCGACCGCCTATCTGCAATCCTCGCTGCATGGTGGCGAATTGCCGGGGCAAGCTGCTCTGCATTTTCTCGTGCCGATGCTGAAAAAAGCTGCTGAAGAAGGCCGTATTCTCGGCAATATCACGGTTATCCCACAGGCAAATCCGATTGGCTCAAACCAATGGCAGGCGCATCAGCATCTGGGCCGTTTCGAGTTTTTCTCTGCGGTCAATTTCAACCGCGCTTTCCCGCTGCTGCCGGATTTCGACACCAGTGAACTTTCCGGCCCGGATGCACCTGTTGCGCTTGCGCAGCGCCTGAAAGCAACGCTTTTGAAGTTGGCTCTCGAAAACGACATCGTGCTTGATCTTCATTGCGATGATGAAAGCGAAAGCTATGTGTATATCGCCAAGGAATTTGTGGAAGACATGAAGGATCTGGCCGTGGCACTCGGCTCGACAGCGATCCTCGCTTGGGACACGACCGCGGACGCAGCTTTCGAGGAAGCCTGCGCACATCCGGTTCTGCAATTGCCTGCGGATCAGCGCAATATGAAGCGCCGCGCCGTAACCACGGTTGAATTCCGTGGTTTGAGCGATGTCTATGCCGATATGGGCAAAGGTGACGCGGAAGGTCTTTACAGATTTCTCGTCCATCGCGGCGTGATTGTCGATGAAAGCGTCAAGCTTGATCTCGATTATAAGGGCCTCATTACGCCGCTTGAAAACGTTGAAATGCTGCGCGCACCGGAAGGTGGCATGGTGCTTTATCACGTCGCTCCGGGCGATGTGGTGGAAGCGGGCGCCAAGCTCGTGACCGTTGTGACCAAGCCGGGTGAACCGGAAGGCGACATCACACTCACTGCGCCGCAGGCAGGCCGCATTCTCACCCGTCGCACCCTGCGTTATGTTCGTCGTGGGGATGATCTTCTCAAGCTGCTGGCTGACAAACCATCGGCAGTGAAGAAACGCGCCGGTGCGTTAGAGGCATGAGTGCACCCCTTTCCTCCGAAAAGTTGAAATCAATCCGTGCCATCCTGTTCGATAAGGATGGCACGCTGATCGATTTCGACCGCACATGGTTTACCGTGTCGTGGAACCTTGCGCAGCGCACCGCCAATGGTGACGAGCATCGTGCGCGCTCGCTGCTTGATGCGGGTGGCTATGATTGGGAAGCATCGCGTTTTCGCGCCAATTCGGTGATTGCTGCCGGAACGGTCGAAGACATCGTGCAGCTCTGGCACCCGGAGATTGACGAAGCGGGTTTCAAAGCGAAGATCGACGAGTTTGACTCTTATACGGTCGCTGAAGGTGCGCGTTCTGCGGTGGGAATTGAGGGCTTGCAAGAGACACTCGAAGCACTTCGCGAGATGGGCTTTATCCTTGGCATTGCCACCAATGATTCCGAAGCAGGAGCACATGCGACCGCGAAGGCGCTGGGCATCGACCATTTGTTTGATGTGGTGATCGGCTATGATACGGCCGCACGCCCAAAACCTTATGCCGACCCATTGCTGTATTTTGCTGAGAAAACCGGCCTTGAACCGGGTGCAGTCGCCATGGTTGGCGATAATCTGCATGACCTTGAAACAGCGCACGCTGCAAAAGCCGGACTTGCTGTCGGTGTTCTGTCTGGCAACAGCCCACGCGAAGCGCTTGAGCCTCATGCTGATGTGGTGCTCGAATCTATTGCTGGCTTGCCTGGTTTGTTCAGATAAAACGAAGCGGCCCTCATAAAGTTGAGGGCCGCTTTTATTTTAGTCTCTCAATTCGCGGCGCAAAATCTTGCCGACATTGGTTTTCGGCAAGGCATCCCGAAACTCCACTTCGCGCGGGCGCTTGTAATTGGTCAGACGCTGGGCGCAGAACGATTTGACATCCTCTTCCGTGAGGGTCGGGTCACGGCGCACCACATAGAGTTTCACCACTTCACCAGAGTGCTCATTGGGAATGCCCACGGCAGCTGATTCCACGATGCCCGGATGTTCTGCGGCCACTTCCTCAATTTCATTCGGATAGACGTTGAAGCCCGAAACAAGGATCATGTCCTTCTTGCGATCAACAATCTTGGTGAAGCCGTTTTCATCCATGAAGCCCATGTCGCCGGTGCGGAAAAAGCCGTCAGTCATGATGGCGCGCTCCGTTTCATCCGGGCGGTTCCAATAGCCAAGCATAACCTGCGGGCCGCGCACGCAAATCTCGCCCACTTCACCCAGTGGCAGATCCTTGCCGTCATCGTCTCGAATAGCAATGTCGGTTGAAGGCATGGGGAGCCCGATTGTGCCACTGAATTCGGTCGCATCCAGTGCATTGGCTGAAGCAACTGGAGATGTTTCCGAAAGCCCGTAGCCTTCGGTGATGTGGCAGTCCGTCATTTCCTGCCAGCGTTCGGCAATTGGACGCTGCACTGCCATGCCCCCGCCGAGTGTCAAAACCAGTGGCTTGAAGTTCAGCGCTTTGAAATCTTCGTTGTTCATCAAGGCGTTGAATAACGTGTTGAGGCCCGGAAAGATGTGGAATGGATATTTTTGCAATTCCTTGACGAAAGCTGGAATATCGCGTGGATTCGGAATGAGAATATTGCGCGCGCCAAGCTTGATGCCGATCATCGCATTCACAGTCAGTGCAAAAATATGATAGAGTGGCAGAGCACAGACGAAGTTGAGTTCTTTCGGTTTGCCCTTTTTCAAAAATGCCACTTCCATCCAGAGCCGCATTTGTTCCACATTGGCCAGAATATTGGCATGGCTCAACATCGCGCCTTTGGAAACACCCGTGGTGCCGCCGGTATATTGCAGAAAGGCAATGTCAGATTTGTCGACTGGAACCGGATTGAAAGACTTTGACCTTCCTTGCTTCAACGCATCTTTGAAGCGCACATGATCGGGAATGTTCCATTCCGGCACCAGTTTTTTCACCTTGCGCACCACCAGGTTGATGATGTGGCCTTTCAGGCCGTGCATGTCACCCATAGAGGCAACAACGATGTTTGGAACATGGATGGAAGCCAGTGATTTCTGCACGGTGGTGGCAAAATTTTCGAGCACGATCAGGGCCTGCGCGCCTGAATCATTCAATTGGTGCTGAAGCTCGCGCGGTGTGTAGAGCGGGTTTACGTTGACGACCACGAAGCCAGCCCGCAGGATTGCGGCAATTGCCACAGGATATTGCAGGATATTGGGCATCATCACCGCAACGCGGTCGCCCTTGACCAATCCGCGTGATTGCAGCCAAGCTGCGAGCGCGCGCGAATTCTCGTCCAGTTCCTTATAGGAAAGGTCCTTGCCCATGCAGGTGAAGGCTGGCTTGCCTGCGAATTGGCGGCATGCATTGGCAATCATGTCGCCAATGCATGTGGTCTTGCTCATGTCGATCTCGTGTGGAACGCTTTTTGGATAGGATTTCAGCCAAATCTTATCCGCTGCCGAAACAGCTGCGGTAGCCTTTTTCGACGTGGGTTTTGTTTCTGCTGCTTTTTTTGCCATGCCTTCTCCCCGGATTGCTCCGTCCACTGTTTGAGCAGCAAGCCCGCCACCCTTTTCCCAATACGACCCGTCCCGACAATGCAGGTCAGGTGCTCCTCAGTCATGAATGTGGTCGAGTTTCGTCCTGACCGCAAGAGTTACATTGACGTAAGCGTAAATTAAAAGGGGATGAGCTGTCTCTCCCAATTTTTTAGAGTGGCAGCGGACTCCGAAAAAATACGTGTTTTAGCGGTCAGAAAGAGCCGGGTTCGTCGATACGCATGGAGCGTATCATTGTTTTGATGGTTTTACCGCCGGACTGAACCAGATCAAAGCTGCGTTCGCTTCGCATCCACTCGTTGAGAAGACCACTCAATACCGCAAGCAGGATTTGAGCCGCCGATATTGAAGTCCATTCCTTTGAGAGTTCTCCACGGCGTTCCGAAATGTCGAGCAATCCGGTGAACAACGATAACATAGTGGCGCGGGCTTCTTTCAGACGATCGACCACAGGGGCAATTTCTCCGACATATTCGCAGCGCTGATGAATGATGGTGAAAACATTCTGCTGCTGCTCATTGGTCGCGAAAAGTTCTAACGCCGTTAAGATCGATTGTTCGAGGACATGCATTGGATTGGGATGATCACAGGCCGCAGCCTTTATCATGATCTCTTCATGCGGAAAGCAGGTGCGATTAATAATCGCTTGAAAAATGTCCAGTTTGTCGTGAAAATGAAAATAGATTGCGCCGCGCGTAACACCCGCTTGGCTGGCAATTTGTGACAGTGTTGATTGAGTGAGTCCGCGTTCGAGGAAGACGTGTTCTGCGGCGGCCAAAATGGCCTCCCGTGTTTCAGCAGCTTCAGCTTTTGTTCTGCGCATTCAATCTTCTCTCGACAAAGCAGATGCCTAAAATATGCGTTTCCCCCTTCACGACCAGGGTAACTCATTCGTGATATGTAATATTAAGTGATTGACTATAACACGGTAATTCGTGTTTACAAACACCGGTGTATGTTTATTTGGCCGCACCGTGCGACATCAAGGGCAGCTCCCATTATGACCATCAAACGTTCCATTCGGATTTTTGCGGCAGGTGTCGCATTTTTTATTCTTGCAGGGCAGACGGCCTTTGCGCAGGCGCCGGGAGGCGCAATGCCACCGCCACCTCCTGTTACAGTCACGGAAATCAAGGCTGAAAATGTAACCGTGCCTTATGAATATGCGGCACGTGTGAGCGCATATCGTGATGTGCAGGTGCGTGCCCGCGTTGGCGGCATTCTTCTGCATCGTAACTTTGTTGAAGGTACGGAAGTCAAAGCTGGCGATCTGCTGTTTGAGATTGATCCGGCACCTTATGAAGCAGAAGTGGCACGCGCGCAGGCGCAGGTCGCGCAGGCAGAAGCAACCTATCAGCAGTCAATCCGCGATGCAGAACGTGCTGAACAGCTGGTTCAGCAGAAGGTGCAAAGCACAGCCGTTCGCGACAACGCGCTGGCAACGCGCGATCTGAACAAGGCAGCCGTTGCTGCTGCAAAGGCCCAACTGCGCACAGCAGAACTCAACCTGAGCTACACCAAGGTTACAGCGCCGATCAGCGGTATTACGAGCCTTGAGCAGGTTTCTGAAGGCAGCCTGATTGGTACAG
Source organism: Ochrobactrum sp. S1502_03 (assembly GCF_044435015.1). NCBI lineage: Bacteria > Pseudomonadati > Pseudomonadota > Alphaproteobacteria > Hyphomicrobiales > Brucellaceae > Ochrobactrum > Ochrobactrum sp. S1502_03. The sequence continues at coordinate 52,237 of NZ_JAYEXN010000014.1, read as the reverse complement.
ACGCTTCTTCAAGCCTTCTGACTTCGATCACGCAGATCAATCCGGTCTATGTCAATTTCTCGTTTACGGACACGGAAGCGGCGGAAATCCGCAAGCTGCGTGAGGCACGCGGCGCCACCGGTCAGGATGCTGATCGTCTGCGAATCAAAATCCTTTTTGGCGACGGTCAGGCTTATGATCACGAAGGCACGATCGACTTCACGTCTTCGTCGCTCGATACCGAAACCGGAACACTGGGTGCCCGTGCCGTTGTTGAAAACCCGGACCAGCGCCTGATTCCGGGCCAGTTTGTCCGCGCTTCCATTCTGGGCGTAACCATTGACGACGCAATTCTGGTTCCCAAGGCGGCCCTGATGCAGAGCCCACAGGGGCAGTTCGTCTATGTGGTCAATAAGGACGATGTTGCGGAAGTTCGCCCGATCAAGGTCGGTCGTGAACTTACAGATTCCTGGCTGGTGAGCGATGGTCTCCAACCGGGTGACCGCATCATTACCGAAGGTGTGATCAAGGCTGCTCCCGGCAAGAAAGTTCAGCCTGTAGCGCCGAAAGCTGAAGGCGAAGCCGGAACGGCGGGCGATAAAGAACAGGCGGCGGGCAAACAATGAATAAGTTCTTCGTTGACCGCCCGGTTTTTGCTGCGGTTATCTCTATCATCATTGTCATGGCGGGCCTCATATCGATGCGGATCCTGCCGATTGCGCAGTATCCGGAGCTGACGCCGCCACAGGTCGTGGTCAGTGCGACCTATCCCGGTGCCAGTGCTGAAACCGTGACGCAAACCGTTGCCGCTCCTCTTGAGCAACAGATCAACGGCGTTGAGAACATGCTTTACATGCAGTCCTCAAGCCTTGGCAGCGGTACCATGCAGCTCACCGTTACCTTTGCTCTGGGCACTGACCCGGATCAGGCGACGATCAATGTCAACAACCGTGTTCAGCGTGCAACGTCATCGCTGCCGCAGGAAGTGCAGCGTCTTGGCGTAACCGTCGACAAGCGTTCCAGTACCATTCTCGGCATGGTGGCGATGTTCTCGACCTCGGACCGCTATGATCGCACCTATGTCGGTAACTATGCGCTTCTCAATGTTGTGGACGATCTCAAGCGTCTCAGCGGGGTGGGCGATGTCCAGTTGCTCGGCAACATCGAATATTCAATGCGCATATGGCTGCGCCCTGACAAGCTTGCGCAATATAATCTGACGCCTTCAGATGTTCAGACCGCAATTCAGGAACAGAATGCGCAGTTTGCAGCCGGCCGTTTTGGTGATCAGCCGGACCCACAGGCCGGTCCGTTCACCTATACGGCGACGACGCAGGGACGTTTGCCGGACGCAGCCGCATTCGAAGACATCATTCTGCGATCTGACAAAAACGCGGCAACGCTCAAGCTTAAGGACGTTGCACGCGTCGAACTGGGAACGGAAAGCTATCTCGTTGACAGTGCCCTGAACGGTACTGCCGCAGTTCCGATTGCAATCTATCTGCAACCGGGTGCCAACGCGCTCAACACCATGGAACTTGTGCAGAGCCGCATGGCGGAGCTGAAAACGAGCTTCCCCGAAGGCATCAATTATTCGGTCCCCTTTGACACGACCAAGTTCATCAAGGTGTCGGTCGAAGAAGTGATTCACACCTTCATCGAGGCGATCATCCTCGTTGTTCTGGTGGTGTTCATCTTCCTCCAGAACTGGCGTGCAACGCTTATTCCGGTCATCGCGGTTCCGATCTCGATCATCGGCACGTTCGCGGGCATGTATGTGCTTGGCTTCTCCATCAACCTGCTGACATTGTTCGGTCTGGTTCTGGCGATCGGTATCGTTGTGGACGATGCGATCGTGGTGCTGGAAAATGTCGAACGTATCATGACGACCGAGAAACTGCCGCCGCGCGAAGCTGCCATCAAGGCAATGAGCGAGGTGACAGGTCCGGTTATCGCGATTGTTCTCGTGCTCTGCGCCGTGTTTATTCCGGTTGCTTTCATGGGTGGTCTGGTCGGCGAAATGTATAAGCAGTTCGCTGTTACGATTGCGATTTCGGTGACGATTTCCGGCCTCGTGGCTCTGACGCTGACGCCTGCACTTTGCGCTCTGATCCTCAAGCCTGGCCATCACGAGCCGATGCTGCCGTTCCGCATTTTCAACCGCTTCTTTGATCGGTTGACGGCCGGATATACCAAGGGTGTGCGTTTCTTCCTGAAACGTTCAGCTGTGGGCCTGCTTATTTTCGCGGGTCTTTTGGGTGGCACATATTATCTCTTCCAGAAGGTGCCGAGTTCGCTTCTTCCTGACGAAGATCAGGGCTTCTTGTTCAGTGTGGCAATCCTGCCGCCAGCTGCGTCGCTGGAGCGTACATCTGCTGTTCTGCATGAAGCGAGTGAAAACATTCGTAAGCACCCTGCTGTTGAAAGCGTGTTTGAAGTCGCTGGCTTCGACCTGCTCTCGGGCGGGCTTAAGACCAGTGCTGGCACGATGTTCATCATGCTCAAAGACTGGAAAGAGCGCACCACACCTGACTTGGATGCACGTAATCTGCCCGGTACAATCATGGGTATGAATGCGGGTATTCAGGATGGTCTGGTTCTTGCGTTCAATCCGCCGCCAATCATGGGCTTGAGCACCACCGGCGGCTTTGAGCTTTATGTGCAGGACCGTACGGGCGGGGGTGTTCAATCTCTGACCAATGCGACCAATCTTCTGGTTGAAGCAGCGAAAAAGCGTCCGGAGCTGACAGGCGTTCGCACGACTTTTGATCCGAATGTGCCGCAATATGACATTCAGCTTGATCGCCAGAAGGCCAAGGCGATGGGCGTGCCGATCAACTCGGTGTTTACCGCCATGCAGGCAACCTTCGGCAGCGTTTATGTCAACGACTTCACGCTTTATGGCCGTAACTATCAGGTGAACCTCCAATCGGAAGCCGAGTTCCGCCGCGATCCAAGCGATCTCAAGCATGTGTTCGTGCGTGCCGATTCGGGCAGTATGATCCCTTTGAGCGCACTCGTGACGGTCAAGCGTATTGTCGGGCCCGATCAGCTTGAACGTTTCAATGCGTTTAACGCTGCAAAGGTTACGGGCAATCCCGCTCCGGGTTATACGTCGGGTGAAGCGATCAAGGCGATGCAGGAAGTGGCAGCTGAAGTGTTGCCACAGGGCTTCCAGATTGCTTGGACCGGCTCGGCTTATCAGGAAGTCACGACAAGCGGCAGTGGCACGCAGGCGATGATCTTCGGTTTGATCATGGTGTTCCTGATCTTGGCTGCACAGTATGAGCGTTGGAGCCTGCCGCTGGCAGTTATCACGGCTGTTCCATTCGCTATCTTCGGTGCGCTTCTGGCGACCGATCTGCGCGGACTGACCAATGACGTGTATTTCCAGATTGGTCTGGTCACGCTCATAGGCCTCGCGGCAAAGAACGCGATTCTGATCGTGGAATTTGCTGTGCTGCAACGTGAAGAGGGCAAAACCGCAATTGAGGCTGCCGCTGAAGCTGCACGCCTGCGTTTCCGCCCGATTGTGATGACGTCGCTGGCGTTCATTCTCGGTGTGGTTCCGCTGGCAATCAGCTCAGGCGCTGGTTCTGCAAGCCGTCACTCAATTGGTACAGGCGTTATCGGCGGTATGTTGGCTGCAACCTTTATCGCGACCTTCTTCATCCCGATGTTCTATAGCCTCATTGCGCGCAAGCCGCCTAAAAAGCGTCCTGACGATGCGGCTATAACGACCGCTCCGGCAGAGCCTGTCTCGGGCGAGAGCAGCGGGCCTGCACACTGATCCTTTTTCGGCATATCGCTTCAGGCTTGCCATTAGATAAGGACAGACAAGAACGAAATAGCCCCGCTTTATGCGGGGCTATTTTGTTGGAGAACCAATGTGATATGACGAGATCGGCGCAGTAAGAGCCGCTGTAAGAGCCATTGAAAAAAGCACAATCCCATCGCTTTGTTTTTCGCATTATCCCACGGAAAACCGCTGCATACTTCTGCTGGAAATGCTCTGGTCATATTTCCATTCTGCTGTGATTTATGGATTTGAGGTCCCTAAACGTGCATGCAGCACCAATGATAGGAACTTCACATTCACCACGCTAGAAATGTGCGGCCACACCTTGAGCAATGGCCCAAAGGATGACTGCTGCGGGTACTGTCAGGCATGCCAAAAATATACCGAAGAATACATAAGTAGCTTCATTCGGCGAGCGCTGTGTCTGCGCAGGAGACTTGTGCCAATGTGTGCTGATGCCCTGGTACATGTATAACTCCTCCTTTTCCTCGATTTTGATTATCGATTAAAAGAGAAAATCTTCAAGCGTAAATAAATGTCTGGATTTATTGGCAAAATATGATAAAAGCGACATGAAAAATGCACGCTATCAGAAAATATCCTGCAAATTTTTCAAAAAAATCCCTATCAATATTTTGATTTTAAATAATTTTACTTCGATACTGTAAGTATCGAATGGTCGGAATTTTCAAAAATTACTGAAAATTAGATTGGCTGATTGCGACGGCGTGCGACAAAATGGCGCAAAATTGCCGCACGTCTCAATGCAGAGATCTGCTTTCGCGCGGCACTTTGGGGCGTGTTTTGATTGAAAGCCTCTTGCTCAAAGCATGAATTCGGGAATTCTTGGTCCGTGCTGATGGGGCTTATGCACTAGGGTCCGTGGACATTTACTTTAACGCGATGATGGTTGCGACGAGGTGCCAGTTTGCAGCGTAACTAAAGGCAGTTTTCTCGTACCGCGTTGCGATTGCTCCAAATTCCTTGATCTTCGCAAAGAAATTTTCGATCAGGTGTCGCCACCTGTATGCATGGCGATCAAAGTCGCGCTGCGTCTTTCTGTTTGCTTTTGGTGGAATAACCGCCGCTGTACCACGCTGATCGAGTTCTGAAAGCAACCAGTCCGCATCGAATGCCTTATCCGCGAGCAGCGCTCCGAACGACACATTGTCGATGAGCGGGGCAACACCTTTCATGTCATGGGCTTGCCCGGGCAACAGGTGAAAGTTGAACAGGTTTCCAAGCGCATCGACCAGGGCGACGATTTTGGTGGTCAATCCGCCGCGCGAACGCCCGATAGCCTGAGGTTGAGTCCCCCTTTTGCGCCACTGGCCTTCTGGTGAGCCTGGACTATCGTGCCGTCTATGAGCGCGTACTCGAAGTCCGGGACGCCCCGGTTACCTTTGACAAGCCGCTCGAACACCCCGGCTTTGGCCCAACGGCGAAAACGCCGGAACACGCTGTTCCAGTTTCCGAACGCCGTTGGGGGATCACGCCATGGCAATCCCGTACGCACTCTCCACAGAACGTCTTCAAGAAACACGCGGTTATCTTTGCCAGTTACTCCTCGATCCCCTTGCTTGCCGACAAGCAAGGGCTCAATGCGGGAGCACGCCGCGTCCGATACCACAATCCGTGTTTTGTCCATTCAGATCTCCAATTGGGAGGCTTGAATCAGAAACGAGATCGCGATTAAAACATTCGTGTCGACAGACACCAGCACCGTCGATTGGCAAACATTAGGAATTTTCAATGCCTATACCAATGGAATACAGGCTTGCGGCTAAAGAATTCGATAATTTTCTGGCAGATGTCGCTATGAAAACGAATTTAGGTTCCAGACACCAAGCATATACAACGACGCAAGGAGTGTTTTTTTGTTTCAGGCGCAGGCTGAGTATTCATGATGCGATTTCATTTGTGCAAGTCTTGCCTGCAATGCTCCGGGCTTTATTCGTTAGCGATTGGAACACCAATGAGCTGCAAGAAAAATCATGGGATCGGGACTTGATGACAGACGAGGTGAAGCAGCTTCGCAAGAATCACAATTTCTCCCCTGATACTGCAATTAATGATGTTGCCTGCGTTCTGCGCAAGTATGTAGATGAAGTCACATTCGAACGTTGTTTAAAAAAACTGCCGTCTCATGCTCGTGCTTTTTGGCTTTAGAACAGAATTTATTGTCCACGGACCCTAATAAAAGCTGGTGGGGAAATAGCGCAGATAGAGTTCTGTAAGCTTACCCTGCTGTTGCAGCGATTGAAGTGCATTGTTGAGGGCGCTTGCCAGCGGCGCATTTTTCTGTGTGACAGCTATGCTCAGGCCGGGGCCTAAAAATTGCGGCGCGAGATAAGGTCCATCTGTAAAGGTGCAGCAATCATTGGCATCCTCGCCTTCAAGCCAGAAAGACAACGCCATTCCGTCATCAAAGGCGGCCTCTGTTTCGCCTTTTTGCAGTGCCGCCAGAAGTTCCGCGCGGTTTGGATAGGGTTTGGCAATGGCTTGCGGAAAATAAGCCTTTAAAAGTTGCTCATGTGCGGTGCCTGTTATGACGCCGATATTTTTTCCCTCTACCGCAATTGCAGCAGGCTGCGCAAAGAACTTGGCTTTGGTTGTTACAAAGCGTGCAGGCAGACGCATATATGCACGGGTGAAGATAAATTTCCCCCGGTTTTGTGAATTTGCGCTCAAACCAGCAATTATGGCTTCGGCCGCACCACTTTCAAGCTTCTCTTCAAGCGCGTTCCAAGGGGCAGCCTCAATCTGGCAAATGTCGTCTAATCCCATTTGAGCACAAAGCGCTTTTGCCAGATCGACATTATAGCCGGAAAGCTGCCCCGCCTCGTTGAGCGAATTAAACGGTGGAAAGTCGAGCGTCGTTATAAAGCGTAACCTGTTCAGCCCCTGTAAGGACGGCAGGGCCAGCCTTTCCTTCTGGTTAAAGAAGTCAGGTGCCTTGGGTGCGGATTGTGCATGTGCAGGATGGCCGCCTAGAAGCCAACACGCTGCGACCGCTATGCTCAAAAGGGGTCGTTTCATCGCTACTTCGTATAAGCATTATCTGATAATTTCGCGTTAACGGAGGTTTACCAGAAGGAGAGGCCTTGTTGCAGCATGTCTTAAATAAAAATATTAATGAAGGATTAAAGAATCTTATTTCTATTTAAATTAAAATGGAATACATTTTATATGTAGGTATTTCTCCATAAAGTAATTTAGTAAATAATATTGATTGTGGAGAATAATCGATAAAATATTACATTTAATTAAATTAATACTGCGTTTAGTGCGGGGGTACTATGAGTAGTGGATCGATTGCGTTCGATCTGGGGGTATGCACAGCCATATCCGCTAGATTGGAGCGGCGAGGTGTGTCGCGCAGTTGCCTGAAACGGGCCTATGAAACAGCGCGCGTCAATGGAACGAGTTTTTGCGAGGAAATTCAGCACGAACAAGCTGTTACGGAGACGATGCTTTTCGAGGCGATTGCAGATTATCTGAACCTTCCATTCACCGAAGAGATCTTGCCATCGCGTATCTTTGTTTCGGGGGAGGCGGCTGCATCAGAGGTGGAGGTGGGGCAGGCAATGGTTTTGGGCCATGACGGCTCAACCTACTTATATCTTGCGCCGAATGAGCGTCGAACAGCACGGCTTCTTGAACACCTGCGTCGCGCTCCAGAACTGCGTGGACGCATACGGATATGCACTCATTCCCTGCTGAAGCAAATTTTGCGGCAACGCCACCAGAAAGAGTTGATCGTCAGAGCGCATTCCATGACGCCGAAGAGTTTTTCTGCGTCGCGGGTGCTGGAGACGCCTCAGGCTTTTCTCATCGCCATGGGTTTATATGCTTTTGTGGCGGGTATCGTAATCTGGCCGATGCAAACAATCTTCGCGCTTCATAGCAGCCTAACCCTGTTCTTTTTAGGTTGCGTTCTCATTCGATTGTTTGCGGCAGTTTCAAGCCGTCGTCTTCGTTTGTCACAGATCGCTCCCTTTCACAGACGCGATCTGCCTGTCTATTCCGTTCTTGTTCCGCTTTACCGCGAGCAGGCGGTTGTCGGGCAGTTGATCGCGGCACTTGACCAAATAAATTGGCCGCGCAGTAAACTCGATATAAAACTGATCTGCGAGAAGGACGATTTCGACACGCTTGCAGCCATTCGGCGTTGCAGGCTGCCGAGGAATTATGAAGTTATTCTTGTTCCAACGGGCGGACCGCAGACAAAGCCGAAAGCACTCAATTACGCGCTCCAGTTTACGCGCGGCGAGATAATTGCCGTCTTTGATGCAGAAGATCGTCCGCACCCTGACCAGCTTCTCGAAGCCTGGCAGGCGTTTCAGCGGGAAGGTCCGGTGCTTGCCTGCGTTCAGGCGCCACTCATTATCGCAAATTTTAGGGAAAACCTGCTGACGCGTATGTTTTCATTTGAATATGCCGCGCTTTTTCGCGGTCTTCTGCCTTGGCTTGCATCCCGCCGTCTCGTTATTCCGCTGGGCGGGACATCAAACCATTTTCGCCGCTCTTGCTTGGAGCAAGTTGGTGGATGGGATGCTTATAACGTCACGGAAGACGCCGATCTCGGTTTGCGTCTGGCGCGTTTTGGTTATGGCATCAGTGTCATCACTCGGGGAACGATTGAAGATGCACCGATCAGTTACAGCGTGTGGCACAAGCAGCGCACGCGCTGGATCAAGGGGTGGATGCAAACATGGCTTGTGCACGGACGCAATCCCTATGCGGCATCCCGCGAGCTTGGCTGGTGGCGTTTTACGATCAATCAGATTTACACTTTGGGGATCATTGCATCAGCGCTTTTGCATCCATTCATGCTGATGACGGTGGCTCTGTTGTTCGTGAGCATGATATTTATGCCACTTGACGCCGATAACATCTGGCTTCTTCGCATCGATATGGTGAATATCATGCTTGCTTATCTGAGTTTTTATGTGCTCGGCTCCAAAACTATGGAACCAACCGAACTGGGTGGATATTTCCATATTCTGGCCATACCCGCTTATTGGATTTTAATTTCAGTCTCTGCGTGGCGCGCAGTTTGGCAACTGGTGCGAAAGCCTCATCTTTGGGAAAAGACTCCGCACCAGCCATCCTTTTTCTATGTGCCGGATGAAGAGGACTGCGCAATTTTGGATGCAAGAAATGCAGCCCCACGACCGATGATGGACTGATCTTCTGGTCCGATGGCCGCAAGATCACGGCCTTCATATGGCAAGGTGAGCAAGATGCGTCGCATCGCGGCCAGTCTTGCCCGCCGCTTGTCGTTGGAGCGGATGATTGTCCAGGGTGCATAGCCTGTGTCAGTGCGCGCAAGCATGGTTTCCAATGCCGTTGAATAATCATCCCAGCGCGATATGCCTGCAATGTCCATCGGAGAGAATTTCCAGTTTTTGAGCGGACTATGGCGACGCTCGTGAAAGCGCTTGAGCTGCATTTCCTGACCAATATCCAGCCAGAACTTGAACAAGTGAATACCTTCGGTCACAATCATGCGCTCGAAATCAGGTGTTTCGGTGAGAAATGTTTCAAGCTGCTGGGCTGTGCAAAACTGCATGACCCGTTCAACACCCGCGCGATTGTACCAGGAGCGATCAAAGGTCACGAACTCGCCGGACGTGGGGAAATGTTGGACATAGCGCTGAAAATACCACTGGCCACGCTCGGTTTCGGTTGGCTTGGGAAGCGCAACATTGCGCGCAGTACGCGGGTTCATATACTGCCGGACGGTAAAAATCGTGCCGCCCTTTCCGGCTGCGTCCCTGCCTTCAAAGACGCTGATGACCCGTTCTCCGGTCTTTTGCAGCCAGTATTGCAGCTTGACGAGCTCTATCTGAAGTCGCTCAAGCGTTTCCTCGTAGTCTTTTAACTTCATTTTCTCGGGGTAGGGATACCCGCCCGATTGCAGCGCGTTGTTTTCAATCCAGTCCGGAAGCTTGGGGTCGTTGATGTCGAACTTATGCGTTTCACCAGCGATTTTTATCTTTATGGGCTTATCAGCGAGTTTCGTAGGATCTATTTCGGTCTTCTTGTTGTTAGCTGTCTTCGAACTGTCACCCACGATAGGCTCCCTTGGTTTATATAGGGCACGCACCGAAACGTGCCCGCAAATGCTCATCTATGATATGGGCTGTTTATAAGGCGCGTAAAGGATGCTGTTTCTGATTTTGCAGGGATGCTATCGAAAAACAGATCGCTTCGATACTGCGAGCGTAAAAGGAGTGCAGAATGAGTGAAGGCAACGGCGGGGATGTTGCGGAGCCCGCAAAGGATGAATCTCTTTTTGCACCGCTGTTTCGTGTAAAAGGCGTGATTTTTGCCAGCGTCGTGCTGATTCCCTGCATTCTGGCGCTGGACTTGCCAATCTGGTTTCGTGCCGCCCTGCTCATCATGGTGCTGATTGGAGCGGTCTGGGTTTCCAGTGCAACGGGTGACGATGAGCCAGCTCGCAAACAGGAGCAAAAAAAACAGATCAACGAGATGTCGGACGTGTCGGGCGCGCGTCTCGCCGATCTTCTGACCGATCCGATGATTGTCTTTGATCATCGCGGCACGGTGCTGTTTGTCAATGCCATGGCCATGGATGCATTTCAGTCGCTTGAGCCTGGAACGGCCCTTTACCTGCGCTTTCGTGCACCGGAAATGCACAGGCTTATTCAGAGCGTCATTACCGATGGCGAACCACGCAGCATCGATTATTTTGAGCGTGTGCCGATTGATCGGTGGTATAAGGCGATGGTCAAGGCTTTGCGTGATGCTGACGGCAAGCCGGAACTCTTCGTGTTGCTGTTTCGCGACCAGAGTGAAACCCGCCGCATCGACCGCATGCGCTCGGACTTCATCGCGAATGCGAGCCATGAATTGCGGACGCCGCTTGCATCGCTGCTTGGCTTTATTGAAACCTTGCAGGGGCCTGCACGCAATGATGCAGCCGCGCGCGATCGCTTTCTGGGTATTATGCAAAAGCAGGCCGAGCGCATGTCGCGGCTGATTGATGATCTTTTGTCACTCTCGCGTCTTGAAATGCGGGCACATCTGGCGGTGACCGAATGTGTGGACATGACGGCAGTGCTCAATCATGTGGCTGATACACTCAGCCCGCTTGCGGCAGGTCTTGACGTTACGATTGAGCGCCATTTGCCGGACCATCCGGTCAATGTCACAGGTACGCGTGACGAACTCATTCAGGTCTTCCAGAACCTGTTAGAAAATGCCTGCAAATATGGACAGGGTGGCAAGCGGGTAATCCTGTGTCTTGATGAAGAACAGACAGAGCTGGGGCAGGAACTGGTTGCATCCGTGCAGGATTTTGGTCCCGGTATTGCAACTGAGCATCTGCCGCGCCTGACGGAGCGCTTTTATCGTATCGATGTGGAGACAAGCCGCGCACAAAAAGGCACGGGCCTTGGCCTTGCTATCGTCAAACACATTCTGGCGCGCCATCGGGGACGCCTTGTCGTGCGTTCGCAACTTGGTGAAGGGTCTACGTTTGTTGTGCGTTTGCCAAAGCGCGCGTAATAAAACGGTTTCAATCAGGATTACAGATAAAGAAAAACCCCGGAGCAGGGTGCTGCCGGGGTTTGATATTGAGCAATGTTTGGGCGTTGCATCAGCGGGCGCGGCGACGCTCTGCCGTTGGCTGGAAAGCCAGCTTGGAATGATAGCTGCAATAGGGGCTTGATTCACCGGATTCACTGCCGCAGAAATGGAAATCTTCATTAAGCGGATCGCCGATTGGCCATTTGCAGGTGCGCTCGCTGAGCTGCAAAAGCGTCAGCTTGCGCGAAATCGGAACCACAACGTCCGATGCGGGGCGTACAACGCGCTCCGCTACAGCATCAGCCACATATTCCATCTGAAGCGCAGTTGCGCCAACGGTCTGCGTAACTGTTGCGGTGCGGATGGTGGTGGTCGCCTGTGGGCGGCTGGTACCGGTGCTATTGCTTGTTGCTGCAGGACGCGGGGTCGCTGCAACGGTGTTCACTTTTTTACTGCGTGGCGCTGCCGTGGTCGTTTTGCCGCGGCCCGAAAGCTTCAGGCGATGCACTTTACCGATCACTGCGTTGCGGCTGACGCCACCAAGCTGCGCTGCGATCTGGCTTGCACTCAAGCCTTCGTTCCATAATTTCTTTAGCAGTTCGACGCGCTCATCTGTCCAGTTCATCGCCCTGGGCTCCAATCAATTTTCGTTATCCGGAATCCACTCGCGTTTCCGGATTGCTCCGGCCACAATTACTATATCTATCCGGGTGACTAGGTCGGTCGCACGAAATGTAGTTTTAACTTTAAAAAAGAAACTACAATATCGAACGACTCCATGACAAGGGATAGCCTTGTCAGGCGGATTCCATTTTTATGGTTTTCCCCAACTTGGGTGATAATGACGGTTTTTCTGAGTCAGCTTTGCCCGTTTAGCAAGCATTTTTCATGGATGGTACCCGTCAGGGAAAACGTCTCAGGGGTATATATCCACCTGATCCACAGAATGCCACCCCCGCGCTGCATGACACCTATCTTATATAAGGTGTGTTTCCGGCATGAGTTCATGCATAAAGATGCATGATTATCCGGGTCGGCTTTGATTGACATTTTTTTTGTGAACGCCAATATACGCGCGGGATTAAACAATGCCGCCTTGAGGGCGGTTTTTTATTTCCACTTTAGTATGGGAAACGCTGCCTGGCCGGCCCTTGCCGGAGGCGCTGCAATGAAAAGGCTAATGGAGGCCTGCTGCAATGACCAACGTTACGACTGTGCAACCGCTTTACGACACATATAATCGTGCGGCTTTGCGCTTCGAGCGAGGTGAAGGCATCTGGCTTATTACCGAAAGCGGCGAGCGTTATCTCGATTTTGCGGCGGGCATCGCGGTTAATGCGCTGGGCCATTCTCATCCGCATCTGGTGAGTGCGCTCAAAGAGCAGGCTGATAAGCTTTGGCATCTGTCGAACCTTTATGAAGTTCCGGGTCAGGAAAAGCTGGGTCAGCGTCTGGTCGACGCGACTTTTGCGGACAAAGTATTCTTTACCAATTCCGGTGCGGAAGCACTTGAATGTGCGATCAAGACTGCGCGTCGCTATCATTATGTAAATGGCCATCCTGAACGCTTCCGTGTCATTACCTTTGAAGGTGCATTCCACGGCCGCACGCTGGCAACGATCGCCGCTGGTGGTCAGGCCAAGTATCTTGAAGGTTTTGGCCCGAAGGTCGATGGTTTCGATCAGGTTCCATTCGGCGATGAAGCCGCATTGCGTGCAGCCATCACCGATGAAACGGCAGCAATTCTGCTTGAGCCTGTGCAGGGCGAGGGCGGTCTGCGCGGTTTCCCTGAAGAGTTTATGCGCCTTCTGCGCAAGATCTGCGATGAAAAAGGTCTGCTGCTGATCCTCGACGAAGTGCAGACAGGCGTTGGTCGGACCGGCAAACTCTTTGCGCATGAATGGTCGGGCATCACGCCAGACATTATGGCAGTCGCCAAGGGTATCGGCGGTGGTTTCCCGATGGGTGCTTGCCTTGCAACGGCTGAAGCTGCCAAGGGCATGACGGCTGGTGTGCATGGCACCACTTATGGCGGCAATCCGCTCGCTATGGCCGTTGGCAATGCCGTGCTCGATGTCGTGCTGGCCGATGGTTTCCTGGAAAATGTGCAAGAAACAGCACTCACCATGAAGCAGGGCCTTGCATCGATCATCGATCGTTTCCCGAATGTCATTTCGGAAGTGCGCGGTCGCGGCCTGCTGCTGGGTATCAAATGTGTTGTTCCAAACGTGGCACTTATTCAGGCTCTGCGCGACGAGCATCTGCTCAGCGTCGGCGCTGGCGATAATGTCGTGCGTATTCTGCCTCCGCTGGTGACAACACCGGAAGAAGCGCGTGAAGCATTGGCACGTATTGAAGCAGCCGTTGAACGGCTTTCTGTCGCAAATCCGACCAGCAAGACGGCATAAGATCATGGCGAACAACGGTATCAAGCACTTCATTGACCTCTCGACGGTTCCAGCTGACGAATTGCGCGCGATCATGGAAGACGCAAAGGCACGCAAGGCGCGCCTGAAGGCTGGCGAGATCGAAAAGCCTTTCGCAGGCAAGGTTCTGGCAATGATTTTCGAAAAACCGTCCACGCGAACCCGTGTGTCGTTTGATGTTGGTATGCGTCAGCTTGGCGGCGAGACGATCATGTTGACCGGTTCGGAAATGCAGCTCGGTCGCAGTGAAACCATTGCAGATACGGCCAAGGTGCTTTCGCGCTATGTTGATGCGATCATGATCCGCACAACATCGCATGATCGGATGCTGGAACTGGCTGAATATGCAACCGTTCCGGTTATTAATGCACTGACCGACGACACACACCCTTGTCAGATCATGGCTGACGTTCTTACATATGAGGAACATCGCGGCTCGATCAAAGGCAAGACCTTTGCCTGGATGGGGGACGGCAACAACGTCCTGCATTCGCTTGTGGAAGCTGCGGCGCGTTTTGATTTCAACGTCAATATCGCAACGCCGGAAGGCAGCGAGCCGAAGCAGCAATATATTGATTGGGCAAAGGCAAACGGCGCGAACATCATGTCCACAGCGGACCCTGATCTGGCGGCACGCGATGCAGATTGCATCGTGACCGACACTTGGGTTTCCATGGGGCAGGAAGATCATGCTCGTGGCCACAATGTTTTTATGCCCTATCAGGTGAATGCTGATCTGATGGCTAAAGCTGACCCTCAGGCGCTTTTCATGCACTGCCTGCCCGCACATCGCGGAGAGGAAGTGACCAATGAGGTGATCGACGGCCCGCAATCGGTCGTCTTCGATGAAGCTGAAAACAGGCTTCACGCCCAGAAAGCCATTCTGGCGTGGTGCTTGCAAGGCAGCTGATTGGGAGCATAATTTGTCTGACAAGATCAGCAATGAGCATAACGAAGCCGAAGTCGTTCATATTGATCTGAACAATTTCGACTTCGCAGGCGATGACGCCGTTGTGCCTTTCCAGGTGGAAGGGCTCGACGTGCGTGGTCGCGCGGTACAACTGGGCGGCACAATCGATGCCATCCTGAAACGCCATAACTACCCCGAACATGTCGCACGCCTTCTGGCAGAAGCAACAGTTCTGACCACGCTTCTTGGCACATCGCTGAAATTCGAAGGGAAGTTCATTTTCCAGACGCAGTCCGATGGGCCTGTCGATATGCTGGTCGTGGATTTCCGCACACCGCATTCTGTGCGTGCCTATGCACGCTTTGATGCCGAACGTGTCGCGGAAGCGGTGAGCGCTGGCAAAACCCGTCCTGAAGAACTTCTTGGTCGCGGAACACTTGCTTTCACGGTCGATCAGGGCGCGCATACGCAGCGCTATCAGGGCATTGTTGCGCTGGATGGATCAACGTTGGAAGAGATCGCACGCACCTATTTCCGTCAGTCGGAACAGATAGCGACCGATATGCGGCTGAGCGTTGCAAAGCTCGTTGAGCGCGACAGTGATGGTAAGCTTGTCGAGTGCTGGCGCGCTGGTGGTCTGATGATCCAGTTCCTGCCTGAATCGGAGCTGCGCGCACGGGTGCCTGATCTTCCGGGTGGTGACGGCGATGAGAACACCGTTGTTCTTGATCTTGAAGATGACGGATGGGATGAAGCGCGTTCGCTGGTCGGAACAATCGAAAGCTCGGAACTGACCGACCCACAGGTTGGCTCTGAACGTTTGCTTTATCGTCTGTTCCACGAGCGCGGTGTGCGTATCTATGAAGCGATCCGTGTTGAGGACAATTGCTCATGCTCGCGCGACAAAATCGAAGGCGTGTTCAATAATTTCTCGGCGGAAGAAATTCAGGACAGCATTCAGGACGGCAAGATTTCCGTGACGTGTGAATTCTGCTCAACGACCTATGAGTTCGATCCTGCACAGTTTGCGAAATAATATTATGAGAAAGGCGCTTTGAAAAAAGCGCCTTTTTTAATTCAGGGTTCGTCTTGTCTCTGGAATATCCAGCGAGAAAGCCGGAATATCGACATCAAAGGCACTCCCATCCGGTAATTGCATTTGATAGCGCCCGACCATAACACCGGATGTGGTGCTGAGAGGGCAACCGGATGAGTATTGATAAGAATCGCCCGGATTAAGTGTGGGTTGCTCGCCGATGACGCCAGCACCCTTCACCTCTTCGATGCGGCCATTGCCATCGGTAATCTGCCAGTAACGTGAGCGCAGCTGAACGGTCTGCGATGAATTGTTGGCAATGGTTATCCGGTAGCCCCAGACATAGCGATTTTCGTCCGGTTCGGACTGGTCTTCGAGATAAAACGGTTCAGCCGTTACCTCAATATCCCGCGTTACCGCTCTGTACATGCATACCCGCCTTTAAGTCTTATCAAACATACTACACAAAGCTATCGCCAAAGTTGCGCGGGAGGTCAACGAATTGATGCCGACAAATGCATTGCAATTGCCGAAATGTTCCGGCAATTGCGTCGTTTAGGCATCAATCTTTAGCGCGCGGCTGCAAGCGCTTCCAGCACGTCCTCAACCAGATCATCCTGGTCTTCCAGACCGACAGAGATGCGCAGCATACCATCTGAAATGCCGAGTTCCGCGCGTGCTTCGTCCGTGAGGCTCTGATGTGTCGTTGTGGCCGGATGAGTGATGATGCTCTTTGCATCGCCCAGATTGTTGGAAATGCTGAACACCTGCAAAGCATTTTCGAACTTGAACGCAGCTTCCTTGCCGCCTTCGAGTTCCAGCGCGATCAGTGTCGAGCCGCCAGTCATCTGCTTGGCGATGATGTCGGCCTGCGGGTGATCGGCGCGGCCCGGATAAATGACCTGCTTCACACCTGCCTGACCAGCCAGTGCATCGGCCACGGCTGCGGCAGATTGCGTCTGCTGACGCACGCGAACGCCGAGCGTTTCAAGACCTTTCAGCATGATCCATGCATTGAACGGGCTCATGCCGGGGCCGGTATGACGGAAGTAAGGCTGGAGAACTTCTTCGGTCCATTCCTGATCGGAAAGAATGATCCCGCCCAGACAGCGGCCCTGACCGTCAATATGCTTTGTGGTCGAATAGACGACAATATGCGCGCCGAGTTCCAGAGGCCTCTGGTAAAGTGGCGTTGCAAATACGTTATCAACGATCAGCTTTGCGCCGATTTCATTGGCAATGTCGGCGACAGCTGCAATGTCGATCACCTCAAGCGTCGGGTTTGACGGGCTTTCGAGCAGCATGACTTTGGTGTTCGGACGAACAGCCGCTTTCCAGTTTTCAATCTTTGAGCCGTCGATGATCGAGAACTCGACGCCATAGCGAGGCAGAAGCGTTTCAATGATGTAACGCGACGAGCCGAAGACGGCGCGCGCACAGATAACATGCTCGCCCGCCTGTACCTGACAGAGAATAGAGGCGGCGACGGCCGCCATGCCGGATGTGAAAGCGCGCGCATCTTCCGCGCCTTCGAGCGCGCACATGCGCTTTTCAAACATATCTGTGGTCGGGTTGGCATAACGCGAATAGATGAACCCCGGATCTTCGCCCTTGAAGCGGGCCTCGGCAGCTTCTGCTGTCGGATAGAGAAAGCCTTGCGTCAGATAAAGGGCTTCTGACAACTCTGCAAAGCCCGAACGCAGCGATCCTGCATGAACGAGCTGAGTTGCCGGGCGAAACTTACGGGTAGTCTTATTCGTCATTTTTCCAACCTGTCGAAAGCTGGTCGGCCGGGGCCTGGAAATGCCTCGGCGGCCAATAAAAAACCGGCCTCGCGAACACGCAAAAGGCCGGTAACGAACCGCGGCCTTATTTTAGCGAATTCTTTAACGTGGCTGCAAGCCGGCCGGCCAAATCACCACGGAACACTTTTTCCTTATGCCTCTTGAGCGGGGCCGTCAATGCTTGAAGAAGAGCGAAGAATAGAAATTGGCGCGTAGCGATCCTGTTGTTGCAATTTAAAGCTGGGGAAACTGGCTAAAAAAGCGTTAAAAAGCTGGTCTTGATTATTATGAGCGGTCAATGGTCATAGACCGATTTTAAGTAATTCACGGAGTTGAGTGGCATGACGCAGAGGGAAGCAGGCATTCTGGCAGATGCGGATATTGCAGCACTCTTTGAAAGTGGTTTGCTCAAATCTGCGCGTCCTCTGGATGCCGACCAGATTCAGCCTGCAAGCCTCGATCTGCGACTGGGGGCAAAAGCCTATCGTGTACGCGCATCCTTTATGCCGGGTCCGGGCACGCCAGTCATCGACAAGCTGGAGCGCTTGAAACTCCATGAGATTGATCTGACCCAAGGCGCAGTTCTCGAAACCGGATGCGTGTATATTGTCCCACTGCTTGAAAGCTTGTCGCTTTCACCGGAACTGTCGGCATCCGCTAATCCGAAAAGCTCGACCGGTCGCCTTGATATTTTCACCCGCGTTATCGCCGATGGCGCGCAGGAGTTCGACAAGGTGCCTGCTGGCTATAATGGCCCGCTTTATCTTGAAGTCAGCCCACGTACTTTCCCGATTGTTGCGCGCACCGGCTCGCGGCTGTCGCAAATTCGTTTCCGTCAGGGACGTGCGCAGCTGACTGAAGCAGAACTTGCAACACTGCATCAGAATGAAACGCTGGTGGCGGCAGAACAGCCAAATATTTCTGGCGGCGGTATCGCACTCTCGGTCGATCTTTCGGGCGATAAAGACAGGCTGATCGGCTATCGTGGCAAGCACCACACGGCGGTTGTGGATGTCGATCAGCGTGCGGCACATGATGTTCTCGACTTTTGGGAGCCGATCTATGATCGCGGTTCGCGTGAATTGGTGCTCGACCCGGATGAGTTCTATATCCTCGTTTCGCGCGAAGCAGTGCATGTGCCGCCGCTTTTTGCGGCTGAAATGACGCCTTTTGACCCGCTGGTCGGCGAATTTCGCGTGCATTATGCAGGCTTCTTTGATCCGGGCTTTGGTCACACCGCTGCTGGTGGAACGGGAAGCCGTGCGGTTCTGGAAGTGCGCAGTCATGAAGTCCCGTTCATTCTCGAACATGGCCAGATTGTCGGCCGTCTTGTTTATGAGCATATGTTGAATCGCCCGAAGGCGCTCTATGGCATCGATCTGGGATCGAACTATCAGGCGCAGCAACTCAAGCTCTCCAAGCATTTCAGGTGATTGCGTTCTTCCTGATCCCGTTCATATAAAGTGGGATGTGGTGGAGGACAGCTCAGGTGAAAAAAGGGAAGGATGAGGTTCGGGAAACAACGGCAGATGCGCCATTGCGTCGTCTATCTGTCGGTATCGTTGCGCTGCCCGGCTTTACGCTGACGGCACTCAGCCTGTTTCTCGATCCGTTTCGCCTCGCAGCCGATGATCGCGATAAAAGCCGCCAGATCCGTTGCGCCTGGAAAATCTGCACCTTATCGGGCGATCCGGTGACATCCAGTTCCGGTATGGTGATCGAGCCGACCGCTCCGCTGGGGGCGCTCGATGAATGCGATTATGTGGCAGTTGTTGGTGGCCTGCTTGCACAATACCGTCCGCGCCAGCAGGCATTGGTTGATCTGATCAAACGCGCAGACAAGCGCGGCAAGACTGTGGTCGGCCTTTGCACGGCTGCCTTTCTGCTGGCCGAAAGTGAGTTGCTTGACGACCGTAATTGTTGTGTGAGCTGGTTCCATCGTGATGATTTTCTTGATCTTTTTGATGGCTATACTGCCGATACGACAAGTCTTTTTCATCGCAGTGGCCGACACTATACCTGCGCGGGTGGCCTGGGCGCGGCCTCACTTTCGCTGTCGATCATCCAGAATGAAATCTCTGAGGAACTGGCCCGTAAAAGCGCGTCTATCCTGATGATCCCTTACGAACTGGTGCGTTCAGAACAGCCCGCATTGAGCTTTAACGGCGTTCGCTCGCCGATGATCCGCAAGGCGATCCGCATTTTCGAGGAAACGCTGGAAGAGCCTGTGCCGATGATTGATGTGGCGCGAAAGCTTGGCATTTCGGTGCGCCAGATGGAGCGCGGGTTTCGCATGGCGATCGGCAGGACGGCTTTTGAGGTGCGCGAAGAATTACGGGTCAAGAAGGCGCGGGAGCTTTTGTCCGAAACCGGGCTGTCGTTGCTGGAAGTTGCCGTCGCCAGCGGATTTACCGACACGCGCAGCATGAATCGCTCCTTTGTTCGCCAGAAGCAAAAGCCGCCCCGCGATTATCGCAAACAGCGATGATTTTCTAAGCTTACTTGCGAATCCTGCTGGGAGCACCTATTTTCCGCGGCGAAACTGCCACTTTGGCAGGTGACAGAATACTGGAGATTTGCATGTCTGATGGTGTGAACCGATTTCTTGGCGATACGCCTGCGCGCGTGTTGATCAAGCTTGTGCTGATCTCGCTGGTGGTGGGCGTGGTGATGAGCGCATTCCACTGGACGCCTTATGATATTCTTTATGGCATCCGCGATTTCGTGCTGCGCCTTTGGAATATGGGCTTCTCTGCCATCGCAGGCTTTGCCGATTATCTCATCCTTGGTGCAGCTGTTGTTATTCCCGTCTTTATTTTGCTCCGAATCCTGAGTTATCGCAAATAAGCGATAGTCCGGGAAAATGAAAATGCCGCAGAACAATAGTTTCACTCTTTCGCGCCGTGGATTTCTGATTCTTGCCGGCGGTGCGCTGGCTTATGCAGCCCTACCGAAGGGCTTTGCTGAAGCTGCTGCGGGCGACGTTGATCCAACGGCCTTGTTCAATCAGATCCGCAAGGCCAATGGCCTGCCATCCATGACGACCGACAGCAAGCTTGAGAAGGCGGCCCTTTATCAGGCGCGCCGCATGGCAAGCTTTGGCAAGATCGGCCATTCGGTCGGTTGGGGCAATGGTTTTGTCTCGCGGCTCAAGCAGGCCGGCATTCGCGGTCCTGCGGCGGAAAATGTTGCGGCTGGTCAGCCCAATACGCAAGCCGTGTTTGATGCCTGGATGAAATCGCCGGGGCACCGCAAGAATATGCTCGATCCGACATTCGGACATTACGGGCTGGCATGGGCCACGCCTGAAAACAATCCCCGTCGCATTTACTGGGCCATGGTGCTGGGGCTTTAATCCTGCTGACATAAGGTTGTCAGGGCTGCGACAATGCGGTGGCGGAATTCGCTGTCGCTTTGAATGATTCCAGAATAGAGCTTTCCCTATAAGCGCATCCTGAGACGTGGCAAGCGGTTGTCGGATAAGATGTGCTTTAGAAAAAAGATTGGAATTATGGGAAAGCCGGGGATCAGATGCTGCACGATCAGAGCATTGTTTCCAGACCATTTGAAGTAAACCATCGCATGGTGATGATGATCGCCGTGCCGATGACACTTGCCGCCATTACCACGCCCTTGCTTGGGCTGGTGGATATGGGGGTGGTCGGTCAGATGGGGCAGGCTGAGCTGATTGGTGGCCTCGCTATCGGCGCGCTGGTGTTCGACTTTCTGCTGACCATGTTCAGCTTCTTGCGCTCAGGCACCACCGGACTTGTGGCGCAGGCGGTTGGTGCGGAAGACAAGGCCGAAGAACAGGCAATTTTCTGGCGTGCGATCATTATAGCGGTTGCCGCCGGTCTCTTGATGATCCTGAGCCTGCCGCTCGTGCTGACCATTGCGTCTGATTTCATTCATCCCACGCCTGCCACGCAGCAAGCGATGGCGACCTATGTGTCGATCCGCATGTTTTCAGCGCCGGTCGCACTCATTAATTATTCAGTGCTTGGCCTTCTGCTGGGGCGCGGGCAGGGCATTCTGGGCCTTAGCCTTCAGGTGCTGATTAACGGCATCAATATCGTGCTCTGTGTTGTGCTGGGACTGGAACTCGGCTGGGGTGTGGCCGGTGTTGCATGGGCGACCGTCACGGGCGAAACGGTCGCTGCTATCGTCGGTCTTGTACTTGTTGCACGCCACTTCAATCGCTCGACGGGACGTAAACCCGACTGGACGCGCATCTTCGACAAGCAAGGTCTGGTGCGGATGGTTGCGCTTAACCGCGATATTATGATCCGCTCGATTTTGCTGCTCACAGCCTTTGCTTATTTTACGCGGGCAGGTGCAGAACTTGGCACAGTAACACTTGCGGCAAACGCTGTTCTGATGAATTTCTTCCTTATCTGCGGCTTCTTTCTGGATGGCATGGCAGCCGCCGTTGAGCAAATTGTGGGGCGCTCAGTCGGCGCGCGCTACAGCCCGGCTTTTGTGCGCGGTGCAAAGCTCACCTTCGTCTGGGGACTGGTCATGTCCGGCTTGATTGCGTTCTTTTTGCTGGTGTTTGGCGATGCCATCATTGATCTTCTATCGAAAGCAGAAGATGTGCGTGATGAGGCCATCCGATATTTGCCATGGGCTGCTCTGACGGGGCTTACGGGCCTCCTCGCATTCCATATGGATGGGGTTTATATCGGCGCAACATGGTCGCGCGATATGCGCAACATGATGTTCTTCTCGCTGATATTCTTTTTGGTCGTTCTTTATGCAGTAAAGCCCGTGATGGGAAATCACGGGCTTTGGCTGGCAATCAATCTGTTTTTGTCCATTCGCGGCATCACGCTTCTGGCATTGCTGCCGCGCAGATATAAGGCAGAATTCTTTAAGCCCTAATCAGATAGGCGGCGCGCGGCCCATTCCTTTGTGTCGCGGTCGCGCAGGTCAGAAATGCTGGTGACACCTGCGGCCTTTACAGCCTCCGACAGGCCACGCACGATTTCCGATGCGACGCCCGGACCGCGATAAATCATGCCAGTGTAAAGCTGGATGAGATCAGCACCCGCTTTGATTTTTGCAAGCGCCGTTTCAGCGCTATCAATGCCGCCAACGCCGATCAGGGGCATATCTGCACCGACGCGCTCGCGCATACGGGCCAGAATGATCGTCGAACGTTCAAACAGCGGCGCCCCGGAAAGACCACCGCTTTCTTCGCGGTTTTCAGCGCTGTTGAGACCATTGCGCGAGAGCGTGGTGTTGGAAACGATAATCCCGTCAAGCTTCTGCTCAAGGGCAACCGCTGCAATATCATCAAGCTCTTCGTCAACGAGGTCTGGTGCAATTTTAAGGAAAACCGGACGCTTTAGCGTGCACATCTTGCCTTCTTCATCGCGTGCGGCAAGCACACGCGAGAGTAGCTCGCGCAATGCATCGCGCGATTGCAGATTGCGCAGCCCCGGCGTGTTTGGCGACGAGATATTGACGGTGAAATAGCGCGCCAGCTGATAGAATTTGCGAATACCGGCAACATAATCGCCGATACGATCCTCAGCATCTTTGTTGGCACCAATATTGACGCCGACAATGCCGCTCTTGCCAGCGCGCTGCGACAGGCGCTTGAATGCTGCATCATGGCCTTCATTGTTGAAGCCAAGACGATTGATGACAGCGCGGTCATCCACCAGGCGGAAAATGCGCGGGCGCGGATTGCCGCTCTGCGGACGTGGCGTGATGGTGCCGACTTCCGTAAAACCAAAGCCGATTTTCAACAGCGCATCCGGCACTTCGGCATTTTTGTCAAAGCCAGCGGCCATGCCAACAGGATTTGGAAACTGCAACCCTGCAATCTTGACCGACAGCGCCGGGTCCTGCGGACGGCTACAGGTAACAATACCCGTTTTTAGTCCTGCGATGGACAGACCATGCGCTTGCTCGGCGTCGAGCGTAAACAAGGCACGTCGCCCAAAAAGTTTAAAAAGCCCGCTCATTTGTCCTCAAGCTCCGGGAAAATATGGAGACCATTTTCATCAAGCAGCAATGGCTCAACCTTCACGACCGCTGAGAGTGGCAGCACCGCATAAAGATGCGGAAACAAGGCGCCGCCGCGTGAGGTTTCGTATTTCAGCGCGTCGCCTAAAGAGGTCGCATCCACGCTTACCAGCAGCAGATTCGCTTGCCCGGTAAAATGTTTGGCGGCTGTTTCGCGCACCTGTTCATGGGTGGAGAAAT
Organism: Ochrobactrum sp. S1502_03; assembly: GCF_044435015.1. Classification (NCBI taxonomy): domain Bacteria; kingdom Pseudomonadati; phylum Pseudomonadota; class Alphaproteobacteria; order Hyphomicrobiales; family Brucellaceae; genus Ochrobactrum; species Ochrobactrum sp. S1502_03. The sequence continues at coordinate 28,533 of NZ_JAYEXN010000014.1, read as the reverse complement.
GGATATAGCCATCGGCAACATCAACCGGTGCTCCGGTAAAAGTACCAGCCTGTTCTGCCTGCGCCCAGAGATCGCGCGGGGCGATCTTGTAGATGGTCGTTTTGGTCATGGCTGCTCTCTATCCCGAATTTATTTTAAAATCAAAGCATGACTTGTTCGTTTTTCTTGCATAGCTCCCATATGATGGGGGGCAGGATCGGAATAAGCCGATAGGAGATTTGACTATGTCTGGCCAAAACATGCCTTTGCTTCGCACACTCGTCGCTGTTTCATTTCTTGGCACGGGCTTTATAGCCAGCAGTGCTTATGCGCAGGATAATGGGCGCTATCGTATTGAAGGCACGGAAACCGGCTATGTGCGGCTGGATACGCGCACAGGTGCGCTTTCGGTCTGCAATGAGCAGCAGGGGCAGCTCATCTGCAAGATGGCAACCGAAGATCGCGAAGCATACGAGAACGACATTTCGGATTTGCAGGACCGCGTGAAAACGCTTGAGGACAAGCTTTCAGCGATTGAATCGGGCGCTGCATCCGCCACGCCTTCCAAGCTTCCCTCCGAGGCAGAGTTTGAACAGTCGCTTGGCTATATGGAACGCTTCATGCGCCGCTTCATGGATGTCGCCAAGAGCTTTGACAGTGAGCCTGAGAAGCCAGCAGCTGGCACGCAGCAATAAGCGTATGCTGCGAACGTAGCTCTTGCGCGCCATCGCTGAAAATGCTTGCCTTCCCACATCTGTTTGCTCAATAGGGGCTTAACAGGTGGGGAGGGAAGTTCGGCAATATGCAGGGCTGGGGAGTTTTAGGCGTTGCTTTTCTGTATTTGCTGATGTTGTTTGCCGTGGCAAGCATCGGCGACCGGCAGGCTGCACGCTGGAGCAGCGCTCCGCGCCCTTATATTTATGCATTGAGCCTCGCGGTCTATTGCACGTCGTGGACGTTTTTTGGCTCGGTCGGCCTCTCGGCTCAGCGCGGCCTGGAATTCCTGGGCATCTATATCGGGCCTATTCTGGTTTTCACGCTCGGCAATCGCCTCCTGCGCCATATCGTGCGATTGGCAAAATCAGAACATATCACCTCAATCGCCGATTTTCTGGCTGCCCGTTATGGCAAAAGCTTTGGTGTTGCGTCGCTTGCCACTTGTATCGCAGCAGTAGGATCCATCCCCTATATCGCGCTGCAACTCAAAGCCGTTTCGGGCAGTGTCGGACTGGTGATGGAGCATTATGGCGCTGCGTTTGATCCGTCATCTTTTGTGTTTGGCGATATTTCGTTGCCGGTAGCGGCGGTGTTGGCGGTTTTTGCGATCCTGTTTGGCACGCGCCACACGGATGCAACCGAACATCAGGACGGGCTTATTCTGGCAGTGGCGCTTGAGTCGGTTATTAAACTCTGCGCGTTTCTTATGGTCGGCTTGGCCTGTACTTTTTTCTTGTTTGGCTCCCCCGGCGAATTGATCGACAGAATTTCACACTCGCCAGCCGCACTTGACGCTTTTCACTATGAGACATCCATTGGCACATGGATCGTGCATACAATGTTGAGTGCCGCAGCGATTATCATGCTGCCGCGCCAATTTCATGTGACGGTTGTCGAAAGCCGCAGCGAGAAAGAATTGCGCACGGCTTTCTGGCTGTTTCCGCTTTACCTGATCCTGATCAACATCTTCGTTTTTCCGATTGCGCTGATCGGTGTGATGACGCTGGGCAATACAGTCAGCGGCGATCTTTATGTGCTGGCATTGCCGCTTTCAATTGGTGCGCACTGGCTGGCTTTGATCGCGTTTCTCGGTGGGCTTTCGGCTGCAACGGCGATGGTGATCGTTGCCTGCGTGGCGCTGTCGATCATGATCTCAAACCACCTGGTTCTGCCGCTGATCATCCGCAGACTGGCTGTTCGTCATCCCAATGGCCAGCACGATCTCACACAGATCATTCTCAACACGCGGCGGCTGACGATTATCGCCATTCTGGCGCTGGCCTTTGCCTATTATCGCATGGCGTCGAACAATATTCACCTCGCATCCATTGGCCTTATATCCTTTGCTGCCATTGCACAGTTTGTACCCTCCTTTATCGGCGGGTTATTCTGGCGTAACGCCAATGGGCGCGGTGCGATGCTGGGCCTTTTGGCAGGCTTTCTGATCTGGGCCTATACGCTGCTGCTGCCAACGGTTGCGCCGGAGGATGCAGCAATCCTGACCAATGGCCTGCTGGGTTTTACGGCCTTGCGCCCCGAAGCCCTGTTTGGCACCGATGCGCTGCCATTGACGCATGGCGTTATGTGGAGCCTCGCTGCCAACACGCTGTTTTATATTCTGGGTTCGCTTTCGCGTGCCTCGACACCGCTTGAGCGTATTCAGGCCAGTATCTTTCTGCCGCGCTATTCCATTACGGTGCCAACACTCAAACGATTCCGCACCACCGTCACAGTTGCCGAACTCAAGGCAACCATGGCCCGCTATCTCGGTGCAGAACGCGTTGAACGTGCATTTATCCGCTTTGAAGGGCGCGAGCAGCGCAGGCTCGATCCCGGTATGACGGTCGATACGCCATTGATCCGCTATGCAGAACAATTGCTGGGTACGGCGGTTGGCTCTTCATCGGCCCGTCTGGTTCTTTCGTTGCTTCTCAAGCGCAATGATGCATCGGCACGGGATGCGCGGCAATTGCTGGATGATGCTTCCATTGCCCTCCAACAAAACCGCGATCTCTTGCAGATTGCACTCGACCAGATGGATCAGGGAATCACCGTTCTCGACAAGGATTTGCGGCTCACATGCTGGAATCGCCAGTTCCGCAGCTTATTCGATCTGCCGGATGAGGTGATGCAGGTTGGCATTCCGGTGTCCGAGATTGTGGAGCATCTTGCACGCAGTGGCGATCTTGCTCCCAATGCGCAGCATGCAGCCATTCGTTCGCTGGCGACATTGCGCAAACCATGGCGACTGACGTTGAAATCGACGGGCAAGGTGCTTGAGATCAATTCCAACCCGATGCCGGATGGCGGACTGGTTGCGACCTACACCGATATTACCGCCGAAGTGGAGGCGGATTTGATGCGGCAGAGGGCGGCGGAACTTCTGGAGCAGCGCGTGGCTGATCGCACGGCAGAACTCACCCATGTCAACCAGAAACTGGCCAAAGCGCAGAGCGCTGCCGAAGAAGCCAATCTCGGCAAAACGCGCTTTCTGGCCGCCGCTGGCCACGATATTCTGCAACCGCTCAATGCTGCCCGGCTTTACAGCACTGCACTGGCCGAGAAGCTTGGTCGCGCAGAGACAAGCCAGCTTGCACGCAATATCGATTCTTCACTTGAATCGGTCGAAGCCATTCTCGGAATGGTTTTGGACATATCCCGGCTTGATACAGGTGCGCTGAAACCCGAGGCGACAGTTTTTCGGCTCGACCGCCTTCTAAGCCAGATTGCAACGGACTTCACGCCGATGGCACGCAAAAAGGGGCTGAAGTTGCGTGTAGTGCCATCAAGTATTGTGGTCAAAACCGATCGCAACATGTTGCGTCGGCTTATTCAGAATCTTGTTTCCAACGCGATTAAGTATAGTCGCAAAGGCAGCATCCTCTTTGGAGTTCGTCGCCGTGGCAAGTTTGTTGATTTGCAGGTGCTCGACACCGGCATTGGCATTCCGCAACAGAAGCTGAAGCTCGTTTTCCGTGAATTTACACGTCTTGATGAAGGAATGCGCGAGGCGGAGGGGCTGGGGCTTGGCCTGTCGATCGTTGATCGTATTGCGCGAATGCTTGAACTGCCACTGACCATTTCGTCCGAACCGGGCAGGGGCAGTGTGTTCATCCTACGCCTTCCGGTCAGCGATGAGATCGTGCCGGTTGAGGAAGTTGCCAGCCGCAAGGGCGTTAAGCGTGCATCCAGCCTGACCGGGCTCGATGTGGTCTGTGTCGACAATGACGCCAATATTCTTGCGGGTATGGAAACGCTCCTCCAAGGCTGGGGCTGCAATGTGACGACGCTTCGCAACGGTGCGGGTTTGAAAGTCTTCTGCGTTGAACGTGAGGTGGCGCCCGATATTATCGTGGCTGATTATCACCTTGATCATGAAAACGGGCTGGATATGATCGGCTTTGCGCGGGAACGCTTCGGCAGCGACATCCCGGCGATCCTGCTGACGGCGGATCGCTCCAAAGAAGTGCGCAAGCGGGCCGACGATGAAAATGTCATTGTGCTGCACAAGCCTCTGCGTCCGGCGGCATTGCGCTCGCTGCTTTCAAGCGCACTGCATCAGCGTCAGTCAGCCGCAGAATGAATGATCAGGGCGTGTCAGAGGTGAGCGTATCACTGCCAATCCGCGACAGAACAATGACGGCTTGCGTGCGGCTGTCAACGCCAAGCTTTTGTAAAACAGCGGAAACATGCGCCTTGACAGTCGCTTCCGAGACGTTGAGCTCATAGGCGATCTGCTTGTTGAGCAGGCCTTCGCCAAGCATTGTCAGAACGCGGGTCTGTTGCGGTGTGAGCGTCCTGATCTTGGCAATCAGGGCTTCGATTTCCGGGTCATGTGCCTGATCAAGATCAATATTCTCCGGCATCCAGACATCGCCTGCCAAAACGGCATGGACGGCTTCGCCAATGGTTTCCATGCTGGCAGACTTGGAAATAAAACCGGATGCGCCCAAGTCAAGCGCATGTCGAATCGTTGCAACATCGTCAGTTGCTGACACGATGATGATCGGCAGTGCAGGTTCAAGCGCTTTCAGGGCAACAAGGCCGGAAAGCCCCGTTCCGCCCGGCATGGTCAGGTCGAGCAGCAGAAGATCAATATCATCTCCGTCTGCGACCAGTTTTTTCGCAGCATCGAAATCGCCGACTTCAATGATTTCGGCCTCTTCCGGCAAGCTGGACAGCACTTGTCTGAGCGCGCCTCTGAAAAGCGGATGGTCGTCAGCAATGATAAACTGCATAAGCCTCGCACGCCATTTTGAAAGTCCTCCCCGAGCGATGCATTTTACATGCAACTGTTTCGTTTTATGCCGTTTTTCAATCCGGGCAACCAAAAATAGCGTTATCTGGCTGGTTTCTTATGTCGCATTGCCGCGTTGTGGCCGTATTATTTGCTAGTTTTAAGTTCGATCGAAAGCACCATGCTGTAGCGGGAATGAAAAGGCATCTTATGACGCGCAATACGCTTTATCCTGAAATTCAGCCCTTTAAAGAAGAGATGCTGCAGGTTTCACCCTTGCATCGCATCCATGTTGAACAATGCGGTAATCCCGATGGCAAGCCGGTTATCATGATCCATGGTGGCCCCGGCGGCGGTATAACGCCTGCTATGCGTCGTCTGCATGATCCCGAGAAATATCGTATCATTCTTTTCGATCAGCGCGGCTGCGGACGTTCCACGCCACATGCTGAATTGCGCGAGAATACAACCTGGGATCTTGTGGCCGACATGGAGCATATCCGCGCTCATCTTGGTATCGATAAGTGGCAGGTTTTCGGCGGCTCCTGGGGCTCGACATTGGGTCTGGCTTATTCCGAAACGCATCCTGAGCGGGTCTCGGAAATCATTCTGCGCGGCATTTTCATGGTTCGTCGGTTCGAAGTGGACTGGATGTATTCCAACGGCGCGAGCATCATTTTCCCGGACCACTTTGAGGCCTATCAGGAGCATATCCCCGAAGACGAACGCGGCGACATGATCGCAGCTTATTACAAGCGTCTGACTGATCGCGATCCGCAGGTGCAGCTTGCCGCAGCCCGTTTATGGGCGCGCTGGGAGGGTTCGGTGCTGTCAATCCAGCCTGATCCGGCGCGTGTGGAAGCATTTGGTGACGATCTTTATGCTGTCGCTTTTGCCCGTATCGAATGTCATTATTTCCAGAATCGGGGATTTTTGGAAAGCGATGACCAGCTTTTGCGCAATGTGGAGCGTATCCGCCAGATTCCGGGCGTCATTGTGCATGGCCGTTATGATATCTGCACGCCGTTTATCAATGCGTGGCAGCTTAAGAAAATGTGGCCGGAAGCCGATCTCAGAATCGTTGAAGATAGCGGTCATGCCGTGACAGAACCGGGGATCACACATGAACTGATCGAAGCGACCAAACGCTTTGCAGATTAACTTTAAAAAAGGCGCATTTTCTGCGCCTCTTTTTTTAGAGATCGTTAAAAAGCCCCTTTCAAATAGCGCCTTTTGAAAGTTTATCTTTTCTTTGAATATTTTCGCCTACAATCTAACGAGAGAACAATTGCGACCATATTCGGTTTCAAGTGTTTATCGTAAGGATTTTGTGGCGAAGCTTATCCGTTAGCAAGGACGGCCCGGTATAAGTTCGTGTTCGAGAGGGATACAGCAATGTTAAAGGAATTCAGAGAGTTCGCTCTCAAGGGCAATATGGTCGATCTGGCCATCGGTGTGATCATCGGTGGAGCGTTCGGTGGTTTGGTCAATTCCATCGTCAATGACATCATCATGCCGATCATTGGTTTGATCACAGGTGGTATCGACTTCTCCAATATGTTCATTCAGCTCGCCGGTGCACCTCAGTCCACGCTGGCGTCGGCTCGTGAAGCGGGTGCGACGATTGCCTATGGTAACTTCGTCACCCTGCTCATCAACTTCCTGATCATTGCATGGGTTTTGTTCCTCGTCGTTAAAGGCATGAACAGGCTCAAGAAGAAGGAAGAAGCAAAGCCGGAAGCCGCAGCAGAGCTTCCACGCGAAGAGGTTCTGCTCGCCGAAATCCGTGATCTTCTCGCAAAGCAGAGCAAAGCCTGAGTGCTTGACAAACGCTGACATAAAACGGGGCCTTATGGCTCCGTTTTTGTTTGATCCATCAATAGAGCTTATCGGATCATCACAAAATGCCACGTGATTTCATGCGTGTGCCTTGCTAAGCAGTGCAAAGACAATCCAAGTTTATGTGAGAAAACATGACGCTTATTGCCAATCTTCGACGCGAAGCAGCCCTTTCCCCGGAAAGCGGCATCATTACCGTAGCCAATCACGGTCGTGGCAAGGAAGGCATTATCCCGCTTTGGGTCGGAGAGGGTGATCTGCCGACCCCTGAGTTCATCCGCGCGGCGGCCCAAAAGGGCATTGCCGATGGTGAAACTTTCTACACATGGCAGGCCGGTATTCCCGATCTGCGTGAAGCCCTAGCCCGTTATCATGCGCGCCATTTTCCGCAACCGTTCAAACCGGAAAATTTCTATGTCACCGGCTCTGGTATGCACGCCATTGAGATGGCGCTCAAGGCAACAACAGGCGCGGGTGAAGAGGCAATTTATCTTTCACCGGCTTGGCCAAATTTCGTCGGCGCGGCAGGTCTTGCAGGGGCAGTGCCCGTACCTGTCGAACTTGAGTTTGGAGCCAACGGTTGGGTTCTCGATCCTGAAAGGATTGTAAGTGCGATCACACCGCGCACCCGCGCGCTGTTTATCAATACGCCCTCCAATCCCACGGGTTGGACCGGAGATCTTGATACGTTGCGTTTCATTCTCAATCTGGCGCGTGAAAAAGGCATCTGGATTATTGCCGACGAGATTTACACCCATTTCTATTATGGCGGTGGCCGTGCCCCTTCCTTCATGGACATTATGGAGCCGGATGACCGGATCATCTTCGTCAATTCTTTTTCAAAGAACTGGGCGATGACCGGTTGGCGGGTGGGCTGGATGAATGTGCATCCCTCCATCGGTCCGGCGATTGAAAACATGATCCAGTATTCCAATTCCGGTGTGGCGCAATTCATGCAGCGGGGTGCTGTTGCAGCCCTGGATCAGGGCGATGACTTTATTGCCATGCAGGTCGAACGCACGCGTTCAACACGGGACCGTCTTTGCGCAACGTTGCAGGAAACGGGAAGAGTTCGTCTGACACCGCCGCAAGGCGCGTTCTATCTGTTTTTCGGCGTCGAAGGTGTGACGGATTCGGTCAACGCCGCATTTGATATGGTCGATAACGCCAATGTCGGTCTCGCACCGGGCAGCGCATTCGGGGTGGGCGGCGAGGGCTTTTTCCGTCTCTGTTTCGGCCGAGATCCACAGCAGGTCGATGAAGCGGCGGCAAGACTGGTTCGCTGGATCAATAATCTTTAAAAAGAAAGGCCGGTGAAAACCGGCCTTTTTTCAATGCGTTGATGCTGAGTTGATCAGCCGCCGGCTTTAGAAACCATCAGCGGAATGATGCGGTCAGAATTTGCAGCTTTCGGCGCGTCCGGTTCAGCAAATGGAATGCCCAGCGTGTTCCAGACTTCCAGCAGCGCATCCTTGAGGCCATCAATCAGCGCATCGTCATGCAACGGTGATGGTGTGATGCGCAGGCGCTCGGTGCCGCGTGGAACGGTTGGATAGTTGATGGGCTGAATATAGATGCCATGCACGTCGAGAAGACGGTCGCTGGCTTTCTTGCAAAGCTCTGGATCACCGACCAGAATTGGAACGATGTGTGTTTCCGATGGCATGACGGGTAGGCCGGCTGCCGACAAAACATCCTTGGCGCGTTGCGACTGGCGCTGCTGGCCATCGCGCTCGACTTGCGAAGCTTTCAGGTGACGGATCGCAGCGGTCGCGGAAGCAGCGACTGCTGGCGGCAGCGACGTGGTAAAGATGAAGCCCGGCGCATAAGAACGCACGGCATCAATGATTGCACGTGAGCCGGTGATATAGCCCCCCAGTGCACCGAATGCCTTGGCAAGCGTGCCTTCGATAATATCCATGCGATGTGCAAGACCGTCGCGTTCGGTAATACCACCGCCGCGCGCACCATACATGCCAACCGCATGAACCTCATCAATATAGGTCATGGCATTATATTTCTCGGCCAGATCGGCAATCTTTTCAATTGGCGCAATGTCGCCATCCATCGAATAGACGGACTCAAATACGATCAGCTTGGCGCGGGAACGGTCCGCAGCCTTCAAAAGCTGTTCCAGATGCTCAACGTCATTGTGACGGAAAATCTTTTTCTCTGCACCGGAACGACGCACACCCTCGATCATCGAAGCGTGGTTTAATTCGTCAGAAAGGATCAGGCAGTTTGGCAGCAAGCGACCGATGGTCGAGATCGACGCTTCGTTGGAGACGAAACCGGATGTGAAGACAAGGCCTGCCTCTTTGCCATGCAGATCGGCAAGTTCGGCTTCAAGCTCAACAAGCGGGTGGTTATTGCCCGAAATATTGCGGGTGCCGCCTGCGCCGGAACCGGCGCTGTTGGCCGTATCGCACATTGCCTGAATGACATCGGGATGGTGCCCCATACCCAGATAGTCGTTCGAGCACCACACAGTGATCTCACGTGCTGAGCCATTGTTACGCCAGGTAGCGCGGGGGAAACGTCCAACAATGCGTTCAAGATTGGCAAAAACGCGGTAACGTTTCTCGGCGTGCAGCTGGTCGATCGCTTCTTCAAAAAACCGGCGATAGTCCATTATACGCTCCTTAGTTATGCTCTAGTACCGCTTTTGCATCTCTGCGTCCATGGCAGATTGACGGGCAATTTGCCACGTTTTCGTGAGGCTGCATTGATCAAAATCAAATAAATAGCCAAGTTTTTTAGCGTGTTATTAAACGGTAGATGAATTTCGGCGCCAGATCTCTGCGGCGAACATAGACCCGTGGCATCCCGAACGGATCATCACTTGCTCTTGCGCGGGCATGGACTGTTGTGGTGGCGGTTTCATACCCGGCTTCACGGCACATTTCACGATGAACGGGAAGATTGCCGCCATAAGGGTAGGCAAAATTTGTCACTTCCGATCCAAGCATATCCTCAAGCACGGTTTTGCACTGAGCGATCTGACGGCGGGCATCGTCGTCCGGTGTTTTCTCCAGATTGACGTGGTCAAGCGTATGCGCGCCGACCTCGTGGCCGAGTGCCGCCCATTCACGCATTTGCCCTACCGACATACAGGGCGATTGCGGTACCCCCAGAGCATTGTCCCAGACATTGCTGCCGCCGATCTGATTGGCGACAAAATAATTGGTGGCAGTAAAACCAAATTCAGCAAGCACCGGCAGCGCATTTTCGTAATTGTTGAGAAAGCCATCATCAAACGTAATGACCGCAACTTTGCCGGTCTTCTCGCCCTTGATGTAGGGCATGGCATCGCGCAGCGAAAGACCCTGATAGCCAAGCCTCTTTAACCACGCCATCTGGCTGCGGAATTTGTCAGGATGCACCCAAAGCCCGCGAAACGGAATTTTCTTGTGCGGTAAAGCGGCGATCTGATGATAAAGAAGAATCGGAACAGCCATATGTCTCACTTCGATCTCGCAGAGAATTGGCGCACGCGCATCCGGTAGAGGGGGCGCAGGATTTCACGTGCAAGCTTGTCCTTGAAGGATTTTTTGTGCTGAATTGTCGTGCCGCCAAGCTCGGCAGAGATTTCTTTCACCCCGCCCGGAATGACGGCAAGTGGCTGTAATCCAGTCACCCAGCGCATCTGCACGGTGGTATCGACAGGTCGGTCAAACTGTTGAGTTGCGGCAAGCAGTTTTTTCGCGGCATCAAAGCTGACAAGTTGCGCCACCATGCCAAGCCCAATCGGGTTGGGGATGATGATGCGTAATTGATCATTGCGGAAAACTTCGCGGCCCTGTTCCCGGTCGCGGAACGTGAAGCGTACAAAGCTGCCCGGCTCGAAATGATTGGTGACAGCGTGAAACGCGGCATGGAAAACGTCTGTCAGTTCGATGTCATCTTCAATGATAAAGCCAGCATCCAGTTTCTGATCGACAATAGCCTGCCATGCTTTGCGGTGGGATAGAAAGCAGGCAATCTCATTTTTGCTCAATTCAAAAGGATAGCGGGGCGCGTGAAGTTTGCGCCGATAAACGCGCTTTATCTCCGCATCTGACAGCGTACGGCTATCAACAGCATCAATGATCTCGGCTTTCACATGCAGTTGCTGGATGAGCTTTTCGACTTGCGGTCTGCGATCCGTCGCGCGCGCCAAGTGAATGATGAGGGCCTTGATGTTCATGGTAAACCTGAGCGTATAGCGCGTAAAGTCAGCCGAATTGGCATTCTATATCTGCTATGTGCTCAATTTGCGCAAGTCGCACCTTCTATCCAACCTTGTGAAGATGTCCGATAGCGATCTTTTCTTCGATCCATTTGCACTCCGCAGCCCAGTCATGCCGTTTCCAGCCCTCCCAGCTAAAGCCGCATATTTTGATCTCCCAGTCGGGCTGCGAGTATTTGCGTAAAACCAGCCAGATGCCGAAGAAGCCGGTGCTTGGGAACACCTTTTTCATCTGATCTGGGGTAATGCCCAACTCTTCGCAGACAGAAAAATAATCCTTTGAGGGCATGATGCGGATTTTTTTGCCAGCACGGCCAAAATAATCGATGGCCTCATTTGTCCAGTCGGCGCGTCGACCTTTGAGGCGGGACAGGATATTGGGCTGGTGGTGAAAGCGTTTGATGATGCTCGGATGGAACGCAAACAGAAGTTCTGGCGCATTGCGGACAATGTCCGAATTGATAAAAGCCGGGTCTTTGATCCACTGTTCCATTTGTTTGCTCGATGTGGCGAGCATCAGCATATCTGTCTTTGTGCCCGTCATGCCACGCGAAACGCGCGGCTCGTTGAAGCGAAGCACAAGATCAGCGGTATCTATCTGTGCGGATAAATCGTTCTCGACAGGGCCGTTGCCGACAATGAATATGGTTCTTTTCATATGGTGTGGGATCTTGTCTCGTGAGTCACAATTTACAGATTTAAACAAAATGCGGCTGTTGTAACCCTCTAAAACACCCCTCACGGTTTTACTCTACATTTAGCAATCACTTTTTTCGTACGCTCTAACGAACTGCGTTACTGTTCGCCATGTTTACGCGCGCTGTTCCAGCATTGCAGCCATGCAGTTTATGCACTTCTCAAAACGATTAAAAAGACGGAAGCTTCAGAGTGGGAGGAAGGTAAAAAGCCCAGCACTCAAAGGTGCTGAAGATAAGGGGATACCACCATGAACCACCTTCGTACCCAGTTCTCCCGTTGGATGCAGTACCGCGAAAATCTGCGCGAGTTAAGCGGTTGCAGTGATCGCGAACTTTCCGATCTTGGCTTGTCGCGCAGCGATATTCGTCGCGTTGCCCATGAGGCAGCTTTCGCCTGATCTTGTCAGGCGAAAGAGATGCGGTATGGCAAGCGCAGGCTTTAAACCTCGCCGGGCTTCTTGAAGCGGATGTGAATGTCATCGCCTGCAAGATCAAAACCGGCATAATTGCGTTGGAAGGCGATAAGGGCATCATTGACGCCCTTTGAATAATCATCGTCGTGTACGTCAACGTGATGCCGGTAAATGATCCTGTCGCCTTTGTAGAATATAACCTGACCTTCCATGATAGCCTCCTTTTGAGCAAATCCCGAAAAGCGTCGAGCGGCTTTCGGATAAGATGCGCAGTAAAATAGGTCTAAAAGACTGATGGTTGAGAAGGGCGTGAGTGCTCCCACAATGTCGGTATATTCAAAAAGATAGGCGAGCGGCTGGGCAGGTCAAGCCTACTCCGCAGTATTCTCGCCTCTGCAAAGCGCAAGCCATGCCCTCGCGGCATGGGACAGGAACGCACCTTTTCGCCAGATGAGCGCCATGTCCCAGTTCAGTTTCGCATCCTTGATGTGATGAATGCGAACGCCGGGATGTTTGCGCTGTTCGGCAATCATTTGCGGCAGAAAGCCTATCCCCATGCCTGCTGCGACCAGCTCGACGATGAAGTCGATCTGGCTTGATCTGACAGCGACATGAGGAAACAGTCCGCGCTGATTGAATGCTTCAAGAATGATCTGATTGAGCGCAAAGCCGCTTTCAAAAAGAATGAAGGGCAGACTGGCAATATCGGACAAGGGAATACCGCCATCATCGACGAAGCTGTGGCTGGCTGGAAGCAGGGCAACAACGGGCTCACAACGAACGGCCTGCCACTCGAAACTTTCTTCGACGGGCAAAAGGGAAGCGGCCAGTTCGACGTCACCTGCCAGAAGAACTTCTTCCAGTCGTTTGCTGCCATGTTCGACAAGCTGAATGTCGATATCGGGATAAAGCTTGGTGAAGGCTGCAAAGACGGGGGCAAAAAGCACGCTGGAGCCGATGGGTGGCAGGCCAAGGCGCAGGAGTCCGCGCTTGAGGCCGCGCAATTCTTCAAGCTCGCTCAGCATGTCGTCTTTTTCAGTCAGCATTGCAACTGCGCGCCGATAGACGATTTCCCCGGCGCTTGTCAGGCGCGGTGGGCTGACCTCACGGTCAAGAAGGGTGAGGCCAAGCTCATCTTCGAGCTGCCGCACCGTCTTGCTGACGGTTGATTGAGTGGCGTTGATGGTGCGGGCCGCTGCCGAAAAGCCGCCCTGCCGCACCACTTCCACGAAAGCTTGAAAGCCGCGTAAGTTCATGAGCCATTCTATTATGGAATAGCTGCAATGAAATCAATTCATTTCTGGAATGGCGATACTGCGCCTATAGTGAATTCACAAATACCTGCATTGGAACATCATCATGAGCGCCCACAACCTGACAATCCGTTTTCGCTATGCGCTGCACAACAGCCGTCTTATGCAGATTGCGACATTGTTCGGCTTCTGGCTGGCAGGGGAAGCTTTTGTTCGCTTGGTCGGCTTGCCGCTGCCGGGTGGCATTGTTGGCATGGTACTGGTTCTGGCCCTGCTCTTAAGCGGACGCATCAGCCTGTTCAGCATGAAGCGCGGTGCGGAATGGTTTCTGGCAGAAATGCTGCTGTTTTTCGTGCCGGCGGTTCTGGCTATTCTCGAACATCAGGAACTGCTCGGCATGCTGGGCGTGAAAATCATGGCTGTTATTCTGGTCGGAACGCTGACTGTTATGACTGTGACCGCGCTGACTGTCGATATGTGTTATCGGCTGAGTGTACGCTATGCCGCTAAGTAACCCCTATGTGGCAACGCTGTTCTGGTCTGCCGCTACAATCCTTCTCTACCTCGCAGCAAAACGCGTCTATCGTCGCTTTCCGATGTGGTGGCTGACGCCGCTTGCTGTCACGCCGTTATTGCTGATGGCCCTGCTCATAGGGTTCAATGAAAACTACAGAGGTTATTTCAGCGCGACCCATTGGCTTGTGGCGCTTCTTGGCCCCGCAACCGTGGCTTTTGCGATTCCGATCTATCAGCAGCGTGCAACCATTCGACGATATTGGCCGGTCTTGCTGGTTGGCGTCGTGGTCGGCAGTTCGTCTGCGATGCTCTCCGCCTGGGGGCTGGCGCATCTTCTTGGTCTTAGCGACGCTATCAGCTTGAGCTTGATGCCGCGCTCTATGAGTACGCCTTTTGCGATGACGGTTTCCGGCGATATTGGCGGAATGCCTGATCTGACGGCCATTTTCGTCGTGCTGACCGGTGTATTTGGTGCTGCAATGGGTGAAGTGATGCTCAACTGGCTGCCGCTTCGCTCTGCTTTGGCGCGCGGCGCATTGTTCGGTATGGGGGCGCATGGCGCTGGCGTTGCCAAGGCGCATCAGATTGGCAGCGAAGAAGGGTCAATTGCTGGTCTTGTGATGGTGCTGGTTGGTCTGGTCAATGTTCTGGCTGCGCCACTGATCGCGCATCTTCTCTGAAACACTGATTTTGCAGCATATTTTTCTCAGCCTGCTCATTCTGTGAGCAGGTTTTTTATATTTAGGATTCTGCATTAAACTTAAGCATCGGCGTATTTGCATAACTGATATGCGTTATTGGTCGTTGTTGAATAAAGAGGCGCTTGGTAAATATTGGTCATCGGGTTCACTCCTCCTCCCAGAGCCCGATGACGAATACGGCACTCCTCCTCCCAGCCGTATTCAAGATCAGGCCGCGCATCCTCCTCCCGCGCGGCCTTTTTCTTTTTTAAAGCTTCCCTTAATCACTCTGATCTGTTGGCCGTGCGTTGCTCGCACCACCCATGGGCAATTGCGTTCAACAATACGTTCGCGGTGACAGTGTTCTCGCGCAAAAGCTTTGAAAAAAGACGAAAGGCAGCTGTGGAAATAGCTGTCCTTTATGGGCCTTGTGTAACTGAGATGCCGCAGCGGCA
Organism: Ochrobactrum sp. S1502_03; assembly: GCF_044435015.1. Lineage (NCBI taxonomy): Bacteria > Pseudomonadati > Pseudomonadota > Alphaproteobacteria > Hyphomicrobiales > Brucellaceae > Ochrobactrum > Ochrobactrum sp. S1502_03. The sequence continues at coordinate 13,518 of NZ_JAYEXN010000014.1, read as the reverse complement.
TAATCTTTCCACAGGTCTCGACAATTAGGGCTTGGCATATCTCTTCCGGTAAAGAATATATTACCCGCGCCCAAACTAAAATGTTGATCGGGCGGTTTGGGGATCAAGTCTTGTCGGGGAGTTGGGTTTTGCAGAGTATTTTTCGTCGCATCACCCCTGCATTTCTCGTTGTCCTGATTATCATCGCAGGCTGCGCAAGTCGGCCGGATGGTATTCTGATCCCTGTTGGTCAGAGTGTTCCGGGTGCATCCAAAGTCAATCTTATGGTTGCAACGACACGCGCGCCTTCGGGTGATCCCGGCACATTGTTTTCCGGGGAACGCGATCAGGATCTCAGTCTGACACAGATTGTGGTTTCAATTCCACCGGATAAAAATCGCAAGATTGGTGAAGTTCAGTGGCCCAAAAAGCTTCCGGCCAATCCGCTTAAAGATTTCACCACCGTTGAGGTGAAGGCAATCAATTCAACCAATGGCGCTCAACAGTGGTTGAACAGCAGCCTGCCCAAAAATCGCCGCGTGATGGTTTTTGTCCACGGTTTCAACAACACCTTTGAAGACTCGGTTTATCGTTTCGCCCAGATCGTGCATGACTCCGGCGCCGAAGTCGCACCAGTTATTTTCACATGGCCGTCGCGCGGCAGCGTGTTCGATTATAATTACGACAAGGAAAGCACCAATTATTCGCGAGATGCACTGGAAACAGTGCTACGAAAGATTGCGCAAGATCCACGCGTCAAAGACATAACGATCATGGCGCATTCGATGGGGAGCTGGCTGACCGTTGAAGCACTGCGCCAGATGGCAATCCGCGACAAGCGCGTTGATCGCAAGATCACTGACGTCATTCTTGCGTCACCTGATCTTGATGTGGATGTTTTCAACAAGCAGTTCCGTGCGATGGGCAAGGAGCATCCGCGTTTCACATTGTTCACATCACGCGATGACCGTGCCCTTCGTGCATCGCGCTTCATTTCCGGCAATGTTGACCGTCTGGGGCAGATCGACCCCTCGGTTGAGCCTTATCGCTCGCAACTTGAGAAGGCTGGTATCACCGTTATTGACCTGACGCGTCTTAAGGCGGGTGATAGTCTCAACCACGGTAAGTTTGCCTCAAGTCCCGAAGTGGTTCAGTTGATCGGTCAGCGTCTCGTCACCGGCCAGACGATCACAGATTCGGATATTGGTCTGGGTGAGCGCCTTGGCGCCGTAGCCCTTGGTACAGCGCAGGGTGTGGGTACGGCTGCGTCACTGGTCGTCAGTGCACCGATTGCGGTTTTTGATCCGAATACCCGGCGAACCTATAACGAACAGATTGACCGCTTTGGCAGAACGGTGGGCAGCACTGTTGAGGCCGTTGGCGGACAGTAATTGCTTTGCATTTTAGCAATTGAACTTGTAGGAGTGGCGGCCAAATCTGGTCATTTGGCAGGGAGGTCGCCATGCGGATCATCCATACGATTGAAGCTTTGCGTCAGGCGCTTGGTGAGGTCCGCAGGAGCGGCCAATCCATTGGTCTCGTGCCGACCATGGGTTATCTCCACAAAGGGCATCTTGAACTGGTGCGCCGCTCACGTCAGGAAAATGACATTACAGTTGTTTCGATTTTCGTGAATCCTTTGCAATTTGGCGCCAATGAAGATCTCGACAAATATCCGCGTGATCTGGAGCGTGATGCAACCCTGCTGCGCAGTGCGGATGTTGATTTTCTGTTTGCGCCTGCGGTGTCGGATATGTATCCGCGTCCGATGCAGACAGTGGTCGATGTCCCAACGCTCGGCAATCAGATGGAAGGCGAAGCACGTCCCGGTCATTTTGCGGGCGTTGCAACCGTAGTCAGCAAGCTTTTCAACATCGTCGGCTCGGACGCCGCTTACTTTGGCGAGAAGGATTTCCAGCAGCTCGTCATCATCCGCCGCATGGTCGACGATATGGCGATTCCGGTGCGGGTGGTTGGTGTTGAGACCGTGCGGGAGGATGACGGAATTGCCTGTTCATCGCGCAATGTTTATCTCAGTGAAGCGCAGCGTGCCGCAGCGATCATCGTACCAAAGGCGCTGGAGGAAGCCGAACGGCTTTATCGGTCCGGTGTCGATGACCCGGAAGCGCTTGAAGCAGCAATCCGTACTTTCATTGCAACGGAACCGCTGGCAGTCCCGGAGGTGGTGGCATTGCGTGATCCTGACACTTTGCAGCGTCTTAAGTCCGTTCAGGGCAGGTCGGTTCTGGTTGCGCTTTTTGTGCGGTTCGGCACCACGCGCCTTCTCGACAATCGTTTGATCGCGCATGTGGCGCAGGAAAAGGCCGCCTGACATGAGCGTCACCGTTAAGAAGAAGCGCCTTTCGCCCAAGGCAATTCAGGCAATGAAGGGCGAGCGTCCGATCGTCAGCCTTACGGCCTATACAACACCGATTGCCCGTCTGCTTGATCCTCATTGTGATCTGCTTCTGGTTGGTGATTCCGTTGGTATGGTGCTTTACGGCATGGATTCAACGCTTGCCGTCACGCTCGACATGATGATTGCACATGGACAGGCGGTTATGCGCGGCGTCGAACATGCCTGCGTGACGGTCGATCTTCCATTCGGCGCTTATCAGGAATCGAAAGAACAGGCTTTTCGCAGCGCAGCCCGTATCATGCAGGAAACCGGCTGCGATGGCGTGAAGCTTGAAGGCGGCGAAGAAATGGCCGAGACGGTCGATTTTCTCGTCAAACGCGGCATTCCGGTTTTCGGCCATGTCGGACTGATGCCGCAGCAGGTCAATACGGTCGGTGGGTTTCGCTCGCTTGGACGTGATGATGCGGAAGCCAATCATATCCGCAAGGATGCACAAGCCATTGCGGATGCCGGTGCTTTTGCGCTGGTGATTGAAGGCACTGTTGAGCTTTTGGCCCGCGAGATCACGCAAACGCTCTCCATTCCCACTATTGGAATCGGCGCATCGCCTGCCTGTGACGGCCAAATTCTGGTTTCCGACGATATGCTGGGACTATTTGAGGATTTTACACCGCGTTTCGTGAAACGCTTTGCCACGCTTGCGCCGCTGATTTCCGATGCTGCGCAAGCCTATGCGGATGAAGTGCGCGCCCGCTCATTCCCAGGGCCGGACCATGTTTTTGGTGTGAAGCCAAAAGCCTGATGAGAGAGCAGGCCTTTGGCGTATCAGATCAACTCCCGCAAATCTGGCTTTGCCAATAGCGATAAAGTGTGTCCACATCACTGTTGGTCAAAATTGCCATCGCACCTTTCAATTGGTCGTCCGACCAGTCCCACCACTGCATTTCCAAGAGTTGTCTGACGGCGACTTCATCAAAGCGGGAGCGGATGGTGCGGGCGGGGTTGCCGCCAACAATCGTGTAGGGCGCAACATCGCGCGTCACGAGCGCGCGTGTGCCGATAATCGCGCCATGACCGACTTTCACACCGGGCATGATAATGGCTTCAGAACCAATCCATACGTCATTGCCGATCACTGTATCGCCTGATGGGCTGTAGCCATTTGCGCTTCCTGCAAATATGTCCACTTCCGACATGAAGAAGAACGGGAAGGTACTGATCCAGTCGTACCGATGGCCCTGATTGCCTGCCATGATGAAAGCAGCCCCCGACCCGATGGAGCAGAAGCTGCCAATGATCAGCTTGTCAGCACCTTCATCGGGCAGGAGGAAGCGCGCGCAATCATCAAAGCTATGGCCATGATAATAGCCAGAATAATAGCTGTAGCGCCCAACGAGGATGTTTGGATTTGTGACCTGCTTGTCGAGGGTTATGCCCTTGAATGGGCTTTCAAAGTAATTTTTCATGATAATGCTCACTGCACGAGTTCCGATGAGACCGGCATTTATCCGCTCGCATATAGCCAAGCGAAGACTGCGCAAGAAACGCGTGGTTTGCTTGCGTCCATGCTCCTTGTGCTTAAATCACAGGAGCGCGATGCAGGGGATACTCGAACAGTTTATCATGCGGGTGAGCATAAAGACGGCAGCGAGAAAAAGAAAGGGAGGCGTGCGCCCCCCTTATTAAAAAATATTTTTATCGCTTACTTTTCCACGAAAGCCTTTTCGATAACGAAATGACCGGCTTCGCTCTGGCTGCCCTCTTCAAGGCCGAGGCCTTCAAGAATCTGGCGCATATCGGCCAGCATTTCCGGGCTTCCGCAAAGCATCATGCGGTCGTCCTGTTCGGAGAATTTCGGAAGGCCGAGATCTTCAAAAATCTTGCCGGAGCTGATGAGGTCAGTGATGCGACCCTTATTGCGGAATTCTTCACGCGTCACAGTTGGGTAGTAAATCAGCTTCTCGCGCACCATTTCGCCCAAGAATTCGTCTTCCGGCAGTTCCTTCGTGAGGAGATCGGCATAAGCCAGTTCGTTCACTTCACGCACGCCATGCACCAGGATGATCTTCTTGTAGCGCTCATAGACTTCCAGATCGCGAATGATCGACAGGAACGGCGCAAGGCCTGTACCGGTTGAAAGCAGCCACAGATTGTCGCCGGGAATGAGATTGTCATAGAGCAGCGTGCCAACCGGCTTTTTGCCGACGATTACCTTGTCGCCTTCTTTCAGGTGCTGAAGGCGCGAGGTCAGCGGACCATCCTGCACTTTAATCGAGAAAAACTCGAGTTGTTCATCATAGACGCTGGAAGCAATCGAATAAGCGCGCAGCAGTGGTTTGCCATTGACTTCAAGGCCGATCATGACGAACTGGCCGCTCTGAAAGCGGAAGCCCTGATCGCGCGTGGTGCGGAAGGAAAACAGTCTGTCGGTCCAGTGGTGAACGTCAAGAACGGTTTCCTGATAAAAATTGCTGCTCATGTCGGAACTGTCTCTGTTTCGCTTTTCACGGTATTTGCTTCAGATGAAGCAAACGTCTTTCATCGCAATCAAGGGGGATCGCGTCTGGCTGCCTTGAGGGTGGCTTCCGCGGAGGTCGTGATTTGCCAACATGCTGTACCATGTCCGGCCGACGATTACGGAAGTTGGAATAATGCTTCTATGTCCCGACATCAAGAGTTAATCAGGCGATATGCGTTGCGCAATTAAATCGAATTCAGAGGCAGTCTCAAGGAAAGACGTCCTAATCAGGATGGCCTCCGAAGCATGATATGCTCTGAAGGCCTGTTTTCGTGTCTCAGCGTGAACTGCGCACCAGCGCGATTGCTGCAAAAAGCGCAACACTCGACATTGTAGCAAAGCCGATGAACAGCCAAAGTGCTGCATTTGACGTGCCGGCAAAGCCACCGGGATTGCTCAGACCGGCAAGATTCGCAATCATGCCTGCAAGGGCAGCACCCATGGCCGTGGTGAAAAGCTGGACGGTTGTCAGTGAAGCTGATGCGAGATTCTGGTCGCTCGCATCGGCCCGTTTGAAAATCCGCGTCAGCAGATGCGGCCATGTCATGCCAACACCAAAACCCACAACGATCATTGCAAGACAAATCGGAACAAGTGTGGTCCAATGACCGTCGCTGCCGGGGGGAACCAGAATGGCAAGTGTTGTCATGCCCAGAATGCCCATAATTGGCGCTGCAAGGATAACCCGGTTTACGCTTTTGCCTGTCACGCCGGATGAGCCGATGGAGCCGAATGTCCAGCTTCCGCCCATCAGCGCTGCAAGATAACCAGCCACCAGCGGTGATTGATTATGCAGGACCTGAAAGAACAGCGGCACGAACACTTCGGAACTTGTGACCGATCCGCCAAGAAAGCCCATGGTGAGATAGAGCGCACCAAGACGGCTCAGGCTGAAAGTACCCTTCGGCAAAATACGTTTCGTGGACCGATGCTCGACGAAAACAAGCAGCATCAGCACGGCAAATGCAACCGCAACGCCAGCGATGTTCCATATAGCACTTTGTGAAATACTTGCGGCCGAGATGATGAGCACGGCTGTGGTCAGCAGAATAAGCTGCGGCCATGCAAGCCGGTCTTTGTTCTCAGCGCTGTCTTTCTGCTTTGGCAGGACCAGCATTGCCATGACAGCAAAAATGCCGATCACCGGCACAAGCGACCAAAACGCTGCACGCCAGACGCCAAGTTCAGCAAAAATACCGCCTACTGCCGGGCCAACGAGCGTTGCCACACCCCACATGCCGGAAACGAGCGCAATAGCGCGAGGCCAGAGCCTTTCGTCAAAGACGATACGGATCATGGCATAAGAGAGCGCCAGCATCATGCCGCCGCCAAGCCCCTGCACCACACGACCGCCAAGCATGGCAGGCATGGAGGGGGCAAGACCACAGGCAAGCGTGCCAATGGCGAAGATGATCGCCGCCACGAGATAGGCATAGCGTGGGGCTGCCTGTGACAGAAGTTTGGGCACAAGCGCCGAGCCGAGAATGGACGCCGTTACAAACAGCGCTGTGTTCCAGGCATAATAGTCCATGCCGCCAATATCGGCGACGACGGTTGGTAATATGGTTGTGGCAATAAAAACATTGATAGCGTGGAGCGCAACTCCACCGACGAGCGTCAGCGAACGGATCGCATTTTTGCCCGCAAACAATTCTCCCCAGCCTGCAGTAGCCCCTGCGGTAGCAGTGGCGGCTGGATTTTCGGTCTGCATTTCTTTCCCTGGTCCTATCCCGCATTTCAGAGGCGGGTTGATGCCCGCTGTCCGCACGCGTGTGCTGGTTCTATAAAATGCTTTTTCAAACTTCGGAATAGGGGAGGAAGTAAAACAATATCAATCTTAATCAGAAGGGGTTCAATTTGCCCTGAAAAGCCCTATATGAAGCTTTGAATATAAAATCCGCCGCAGCAGGTGAGAAAATTTTCTCCAAACCTCTGTGGCGGATTTGTGTTTCTGTCACAAGCTTCCTATAAGCCTCTTTAAGTGCGGCTTTCTGTTGCTGCATAACATGCCGCCAGCCAGCTGGACAGGCCATCTTCCCTAATTGACGACCCGGAACGACCATGATCCAGACGCCTTACTATCTGATTGATAAGACAAAGCTGAAACGCAACATGCAAAAAGTTGCTTATGTGCGCGAGAAATCCGGCGCCAAGGCTCTTTTGGCGCTGAAATGCTTTGCCACATGGTCGGTGTTTGATCTGATGAGCGAATATATGGACGGCACCACCTCGTCTTCGCTCTATGAAGTGCGTCTTGGCCATGAGAAATTCTCTGGCGAAGCCCATGCCTATAGCGTGGCCTATGCCGATTACGAGATCGACGAAGTCATCAGCCATGCCGACAAGATCATTTTTAATTCGATCAGCCAGTTTGAACGCTTTGCCGATAAGGCCGCCCATATCAAGCGTGGTCTGCGTTTGAATCCCGGCATTTCGTCTTCAAGCTTTGATCTTGCCGATCCGGCGCGTCCGTTCAGCCGTCTTGGCGAATGGGATGTCGCGAAGGTCGAAAAGGTCATGGATCGTGTCACCGGTTTTATGATTCACAACAATTGCGAAAACGCCGATTTCGGTCTGTTCGACAAGATGCTGACCGATATTGAAGAAAAGTTCGGCTCGCTTCTCCATCGCGTTGAATGGGTGAGCCTTGGCGGCGGCATCCACTTCACCGGCGACGATTATCCGGTCGATGATTTCTGCGCGCGCCTGAAGGCATTTTCGGAAAAATTCGGCGTACAGGTCTATCTGGAACCCGGCGAAGCTTCGATCACCAAGACCACGACGCTGGAGGTGACGGTGCTTGATACGCTTTATAACGGCAAGAATCTTGCTGTCGTCGATAGCTCGATTGAAGCGCATATGCTGGATCTGCTCATTTATCGCGAAAAAGCGAAGATGGCGCCAAATAATGGCGAGCACAGCTACATGATCTGCGGAAAATCCTGCCTTGCCGGTGATATTTTCGGCGAGTTCAATTTCGACAAGCCTTTGCAAATCGGCGACCGTCTCTCATTTGAAGATGCGGCCGGTTATACCATGGTCAAAAAGAACTGGTTTAATGGTGTGAAAATGCCAGCCATTGCCGTGCGTGAGCTGGATGGCACGGTCAAAATTGTCCGCGAATTTGATTACGCGGATTTTGAAGGGTCGCTTTCATAAAGATCCTGTTGCAGCGTTCAAACTGCAATGAACTCGTGTGTTCCGACGGGAAAGTGATCGGGACGTTTAACAGATGGCGGGGAACCGCTGGAAGAGGAAGCATCGACAGAAAATGAAGAAGAACGTTCTCATTATCGGCGCCGGGGGCGTGGCTCAGGTTGTTGCACATAAATGTGCACAAAACTCTGACATATTGGGCGATATCCATATTGCGTCCCGCACGGTTGAGAAATGCCGCAAGATTATCGATAGCGTGCATGAAAAGAAGAGCCTCAAGACCGAGGTGAAACTGGAAGCGCATGCGCTGGATGCTATGGATGTGGAAGCCACCAAGGCTCTCATTCAGAAGACTGGCGTTCAGATCGTGATCAATGTCGGCTCGGCCTTCCTCAATATGTCGGTCCTTCGCGCCTGTATTGATACAGGCGTGGCTTACATGGACACTGCGATCCATGAAGATCCGAAGAAGATCTGCGAAACCCCACCGTGGTATGGCAACTACGAATGGAAGAACCTGAAAGAATGCGAAGAGAAGGGCATTACAGCCATTCTCGGCATTGGTTTTGATCCGGGCGTGGTCAATGCCTATGCACGCCTGGCTGCTGATGACTATCTCGATGAGGTTAAATCCATCGACATCGTTGACATCAATGCCGGTTCGCATGGCCGCTGGTTTTCGACCAACTTCGACCCGGAAATCAACTTCCGCGAATTCACCGGCACGGTCTATTCATGGCAGGGTGGGCAGTGGCAGTCGAACAAGATGTTCGAAGTTGGCCAGACTTTTGATCTGCCTGTTGTTGGTCCAAGCAAGGCCTATATGACCGGGCATGATGAAGTGCACTCGCTATCCAAGAACTACCCGAACGCCGATGTGCGTTTCTGGATGGGCTTTGGCGATCACTACATCAACGTCTTTACCGTGCTGAACAATCTCGGTCTCCTGTCCGAACAGCCGGTCAAAACCGCTGAAGGTCTGGAAGTCGTGCCGCTCAAGGTGGTCAAGGCTGTGCTGCCTGATCCATCATCGCTTGCGCCAGATTACACTGGCAAGACCTGCATCGGCGATTTCGTCAAAGGCACCAAGGACGGCAAAGAGAAGGAAGTCTTCATCTATAATGTTGCCGACCACAAGGACGCCTATAACGAAGTGGGCAGCCAGGGCATTTCCTACACCGCAGGTGTGCCACCCGTTGCAGCCGCAATCCTGATCGCTTCGGGCGAATGGGATGTGAAGAAGATGGTCAATGTGGAAGAGCTGAACCCGAAGCCATTCCTGCACATTCTGAACCAGATCGGCCTGCCATCGCGCATTAAGGACGAAGACGGCGACCGCGCTCTCGACTTTGCATAAGCGTGGGTTGAATGAATAAAGAAAGCCCCGCCTGGTGCGGGGTTTTTATTTCGACATATGTCAGCAGTTGAGAATTTACTTCTCAAGATATGTTGCTTCTTTATGCAAGTCTGGTATCCATTGCGCATTAATTTTGTGCCAATCGATGTGCAGCCCGCCTGGCTCCGGATCAGTCTCTGGAACATACACAACGTTCCCATTAGAGACTGAAGAACCCGAAAAGTGGGAGCAAAGTCGCAATCGCGATGAAAGCTCTTAGCCGGCATGGGGCGATCGATATTCGTATCACGATGCTAAATTCCTCAGATTGACATGGTCTCTGACGTCATGGCACGTGTTTCAGCTATGGATTGTCTGGCGGATTGACGGCCCCGGACAGTTCGGGGAGTGACTTGTGATCAATACAGTTGTTGAAGGCTTTCGTGAGCCACATTTGAGCCGTTTTCAGCGCTGGAGCCGGGAAATAATAACAGCCCTCAAGCTAGGCTGGCCGTTGATTTTCACCAATCTTTCGCAGGCTGCATTGACTGCCACTGATGTTATTTTCATCGGGCGGCTGGGTAAGGACACGCTTGCCTCGGCACTTTTGACGACCAGTTTTTATCATACGCTGATGATCTTTTCGATGGGGCTTGTCTCGGCTGTTATGCCAATGATCGCCATTGCACTCGGCAGGAACCGTCATTCGGTGCGCGACGTGCGCCGGACTGTGCGTCAGGGCATGTGGTCGGCGATTATGATCTCGATCCCGATATGGTTCGTGTTGTGGCATTGCGAGGAAATATTCATCTTCCTTGGCCAGCAGCCGGATATTGCCGCGCGTTCCACCGATTTCATGCACACGCTGCAATGGGCGCTGTTGCCTTATCTGTTCTATATTGTGCTGCGCTCATTTTTTGCGGCCATGGAAAAGCCGATGTGGACATTGCTGGTTGCGGCTGCGGCCATTGGTTTCAATGCGCTGGCTGGCTGGACACTCATTTTCGGTCACTTTGGCTTCCCACGTATGGAGTTGCATGGCGCCGGTATCGCCACCACGCTTTCGAGCAGCATGATGTTTCTTGGTATGGCGTTTATCGCGACCCGCCATCGGCGTTTCCGTCGCTATCGTCTGTTTGGTCGCTTCTGGCGTGCTGACTGGCCACGTCTCATCGAGCTCTGGCGTATCGGTTTTCCGATGGCGCTGACCTTTGTGTTTGAAACCTCGATTTTCTATGCTGCCGTCATCATGATGGGCTATATCGGCCCGACTGCGATGGCAGCCCATGCCGTTGCAATTCAGGTGGCGTCACTTAGCTTTATGGTGCCGCTCGGTTTCGGGCAGGTCGCAACGGTTCGAGTCGGGCGTGCTTACGGACGCGGTGACCCGCAGGCTGTAGCCTATGCGGGCTGGAGCGCTTATGCGTTGGGAGTGGGCTTCATGGCGATCATGGGATTGCTGATGATTTTGATTCCACGCGTGTTTATTGGTGCATTTCTCAATCTAAAAGACCCCGAGAATTTTGCCGTTATCGAACTTGCGGTGACATTTCTGGCGCTTGCGGCGCTGTTTCAGATCGTCGACGGTGCCCAGGCCGTTGCCGCAGGTATGCTGCGCGGTCTGCGTGATACGCGCATTCCGATGTATCTTGCGCTTGTCGGTTACTGGGGTGTCGGCTTGCCGTTGGGTGCGCTTCTGGCATTCCAGTTTAAGCTCGGCGGCGCTGGGGTCTGGCTTGGATTGGCCGCAGGCCTGGCCATCGTTTCCGTACTGATGACCATGCGCTGGCGACGTTCACTCACCCGCATCAGCAATATCTCAGTCGATGCATAAACAAAAGCCGCTCCGCTTTCGGCGGGGCGGCTTAGCATTAGAGAGTAGAACGCTTACTTTGTCAGCGTGACGATGCGGTCAAGGGCGGCACCGAAGCCTTTCAGCGAAACCTTGAAGGCAACAGGCTGGCTAGGGCTGAGAGCAGTCGTGGTTACGTTAAGGTTGCTGCCAGCTTTCAGCGCTGCGGCCTGCTTGGCGTCAAAGCTCACAGGCGCGAGGCAGCCTTGCGGCAAACAGGTCGAGAAAGTCAGGTTCGGACCGGCGGCGTCGTCAATTTTGAGCGTCGCGCCCTTCGCGAGATCAAGGCCGAATGGCATCAGCAGTACGCCTTCAATCTTGCCGCCTGCCATATTACGAAGCTCGGCAGTCAATACGCGCTGGCCAGTCTGTGAACTATTCTGGTCCTGACGGATCGCGCAGACGGTCGTTTCCTTCTGTGACTGGCAAGAGACTGTCCAGTCCTCATAGGTTTCCTGAAGCGTGCTTGCGCCGCCTGGGAGAGGTGCTGCAAAAGCGGAAAGCCCCGAAAATGCTGTGAAGGCAACTGCGAGACCAAAGGAGCGATAGTTTTTCATAAATGTATTCTCTGTTGAATTGATGTTGGTTAGTGACGACGGAAAACTCATAACCCTATTATTAATATTGAGCATAAAATAAGTCTCTGTTCAACAGGAAATATATTGGAGATTTTATTGACATTATAATATTCGAAATACCTTTCGTAAGGGTGTGTGGCATGTATTTCAATTTTTATCCCTGTTTTTGAAGCAAACGGCTGGCAGGGTGTTTTTTAGGATATTCTGAAAAATGGTTGAAGAGTGAAATTATAGAATATTAGTAATATAATTTTGAAAATAAAAAGTTGCTAGCTATTATTTTATAACTATTAATTGAAGGTATAAATTTTAAAATTGGGATAATGTAAAGCAAATACTAAATAGTTGCGCATATGATACATATTAACTGCTGTTTTAAATACTGATGAAAATGCGATTGCCGCTTATAATAATTGTGTTCTATCAGAAAGGAGTCTGAATTTATATATCTACTGGAGTATAATAAAATGACTATTAAAGGTCTTCTTCTTGGTTCCGCAGCCGTTATGGCTGTAGCGACAACCAGTGCTTACGCTGCTGACACGATCGTGTCTCCAGAGCCGGAACATGTTGAATATGTGCGTGTATGCGATGCTTATGGCGCGGGCTATTTTTATATTCCAGGCACCGAAACCTGCCTGCGCGTTTCCGGTTACGTGCGTTATGATGTCGGCGGCGGCGATAATGTTTATGGCCGTGGTTTCAGAGATCGTGAAGGTTTTGTCGACACCCGCCGCAACAGCTGGGACAACAAAGCGCGTCTTTCACTGCGCCTGAGCACCGCGTCGGAAACTGAACTTGGCACTTTGAAGACATATGCTGAAACCCGCTATGACTGGGGCAATGGTGTAGAAGGTGCTTCCGGTTCGCTTCGCTTTGGTTATATTCAGCTCGGTGGTCTTCGCCTTGGTCTTGATGAATCCGCATTCGTGACGTTCCCGGGTTATCTTGGCGACGTCCTCAATGATGACGTGATCCTCGCAGGCGGTTATCGTACGGGACTGGTCAGCTATACGTTCACTGCCGATAACGGCTTTTCTGCTATCTTGTCGCTGGAACAAGGCAACAACGAAGATACAGACAGCGCCTATGGCTTTAATGGCACGATCAAAGATTACACCCCGCATGTTGTTGGTGGTGTAAAGTATGAACAGGGATGGGGCACGATTGCCGCCGTTGCTGCTTATGACGCACGTAACGAAGAATGGGCTGGCAAGCTGCGCGGTGATTTGAACCTTACCGATCGCTTCTCGGTTTGGGCTATGGGTGGCTACAAGTCCAACAAGGACATCTATCAGGACGGTGTTCGCATGATCAGCAGCTTCTACGGCACATGGGGTGGCGATTGGGCTGTTTGGGGTGGTGCGAAATTTAAGGCAACTGACAAGGCAACGCTGAATGCGCAGCTTGCCTTTGATGGCACCAATACGCTGGCGGCGACGGCAAATGTTGCTTATCAGCTGGTTCCTGGCTTCACTGTTACGCCAGAAGTATCCTACACCAAGTGGAAGGATAGCCATTCTGTTCTCAATGGTAAGGATGCATGGGGCGGTATGGTTCGCTTCCAGCGCTCGTTCTAATATTAAAAAAAGGCCGTCACTATATGTGGCGGCCTTTTTATAATCTTCAATATTATCTTCCTAAGAGCCGAACCGAAAATTAAGTTGAGCGATTTCAGGAGTTTATGATTCTCTGTGGTTTACCAAGACTACGGAGGATCACATGGCCTGGACTGAAACC
>NZ_JAYEXN010000013.1:0-92730 GCF_044435015.1 Ochrobactrum sp. S1502_03 | reverse complement strand
GGTTTCAGTCCAGGCCATGTGATCCTCCGTAGTCTTGGTAAACCACAGAGAATCATAAACTCCTGAAATCGCTCAACTTAATTTTCGGTTCGGCTCTAAGGCGCGCAAGATTGCGTCCTTTAAGTTGAGGCGATGTTTGCGTAAATTTGTTTCCTCTTCTTCGCTGACCGGCGAAATTCTGGTTTCGGCGCGATGAATACGGTCGTTGACTGAGTCATATTCTTCAAGAATGCGCGCAAATTTTGGGTCTGCACTTTTTAAAGCATGGATGGCGCTGAGCTTGTCAGGAAATTCTTCACCCAGCGTATGTGGAGTGTTGGACATGATTTTCTCCTTTTATGAAGGCACTTTGGCAACAGGGAAATGAAGTATCATTGATTCCGATCAATATGGATGTTTATCCGTGCTGCCAGTAGAGCCGCCCTATCTGCGTATGACATCACAGATTTTCATCCATACCACGAACCAAGATATAATTGTCCACGCAGCCTGGAGTGACTTGCGCTTAATCGTACCCAGAACGCTCGCTCTATCTTCTCGTTTTTATGAATGCCGTTCTCGAAAAGGCGGTTCTCACTTTTCCCGGACATGCTTTAACTATAAAGCCAGCCAGCTCGCTTGACGCGGCTGGTATCGGGACGTAATAGAGTTACGACGGTTCCCCGACCGAGAGCGAAGGGGATTAATAGGGAACACGGTGAGGACGACCCAAAAGGGACCGAGACCGTGGCTGCCCCCGCAACTGTAAGCGGATGCCGTTCATCCTCGTGACGCTGTCAAGGCGTTATGCCACTAAGCCCACAATGGCTCGGGAAGGCAGATGAACGGCCTATATTCGCGAGCCAGGAGACCTGCCGTCTAACGTAGTCCATTGTCACGGGCGGGGATGCCCGGAGCAGGAGTTGGTTATGACAGCTTTTCGCGTCGCAAGACGTTGTTTCCTATTGTCATTCATATCCTCGGATATGTCCGTTCACTTCAGGCGCCGGACCGGTTCCGCCGTTTGACGCGGCCATTTCTCACATTTCTTTCGGGGATAAAAATGAAACTTTCAGATCAGGCGCCTTTGGGCGCACTCTTGGCTGCTGCCGCCCTTTTCGTAACGAGCTTTGCGAGCAATGCTTTCGCTGCCGATACCACTTACCCGCTAACGCTCAAGAATTGTGGCCGCGATGTAACCTTTAAACACGCACCTGAGCGTGCGGTTGCCGTGGGGCAAAGCAGCGCCGAAATCATGTATCTGCTCGGCCTTGGCGACAAGATGGTCGGCACCGCCGTTTGGATCGGGCCGGTTCTCAAAGGCTATGAAGAAGCCAATGCCAAGGTGAAACGTCTTGCGGATAACGATCCGAGCTTTGAAAGCGTGCTTGCTGAAAAGCCGGATATGGTGGCTGCGCAGTTTCAGTGGCATGTGGGTCCTGAGGGCATTGTTGCAAAGCCTGAACAGTTTGAAGAACTGGGAATTCCGGTTTACACCGCGCCAGCCGATTGTGTAGGCAAGGATAATTCCGGCGGCGGTGATGGCGTACGTCACACCGTTTTCACGATGGATCTTATCTATCAGGAAGTTGAAGAACTCGCGCAGATTTTCAACGTGCAGGATCGTGGTGCACAGGTTGTCGCTGATCTGAAAGCGCGCGAAGAAGCGGCCCGCAAGAAGGTTAGCTCTGTCGAAGGCAAGCTTTCTGCTGTGGTGTGGTTCTCCAGTGCCGAACTTGATATTGATCCCTATGTCGCGGGCAAAAATGGTGCTCCGGCCTACATTCTGAAAACGCTCGGCATCGATAATATCATTGATAGCGAAGAGGAATGGCCGACAGTCGGCTGGGAAACAATCGCCAAAGCCAATCCGACGATGATTGTTGCTGGAACGATGGATCGTCGTCGTTTTCCTGCCGATGATGTTGCAGTCAAGCGGGAGTTTTTGAAGACTGATCCGGTTGCAAGCCTCATGCCCGCCGTTAAGGAAGGCCATGTTTTTGATATGGATGCGCAGGCCATGAACCCGACCATTCGCACCATCGAAGGCATTGAAACACTGGCTGATGCAATTGCCGCCTCGGGTCTGAATAAATGACAATGCGCGCAGCCACGGGGCAATTATTAAAGTCAAAAGGGACGAGCGGCAGGGTGCTGTTTGCAACCTTGGCACTTGTTTTGTTACTTTTTGCTTTGTGGCTGGGCGCAGCCATTGGCGAAACACCGATACCTCTCGATGTGGTGGCGAAAACCATTGCTAATCGCGTCTGGAATGCCGGTTATCCGCTTGAGCCGATTGATGAAGGTATCGTGTGGAGTTATCGGCTGAGCCGCGCAGTTGTGGCGGCCTGTTGTGGTGCAGCGCTGGCGATGTCTGGCGTGGTCTTGCAGTCGCTCCTGCGCAATTCATTGGCAGATCCCTATATTCTGGGCATTTCAGCTGGTGCTTCGACCGGCGCGGTTGCTGTGGCAATTCTTGGCATTGGTGCAGGTATGCTTTCGCTGTCGTTGGGGGCATTTATCGGTGCAATCATTGCGTTTGTGCTGGTGTCCCTACTGGCGTTGCGGGCGGGCCATGGCAACAGCGCCATCATCCTGGCAGGCATTGCAGGTTCACAGCTTTTCAACGCGTTAACATCTTTTATTGTGACCAAGGCTGCAAATGCCGAGCAGGCGCGTGGCATCATGTTCTGGCTTTTGGGCAATTTGTCCGGGGTGCGCTGGCCTGACGTGGCCCTTGCGCTGCCTGCCTGTATGATCGGGCTTGCGATTTGTCTTTGGCATGCACGTGCGCTCGACGCCTTCACTTTTGGAACGGAATCAGCGGCATCGCTTGGAATTCCTGTGCGCCGCGTCTACGCCGTTTTGATTGGTGTCAGCGCCATGATGACGGCGGTGATGGTTTCCATCGTCGGCTCCATTGGCTTTATAGGTCTGGTCATTCCACATGCAGCACGCATGGTGGTCGGTGTTCGACATGGACGTCTGTTGCCCGCAGCGGCTCTGATTGGAGCGATTTTCATGATTATCGCAGATGTTCTGTCTCGCATCATCATCCCCGGTCAGGTTTTGCCGATTGGGGTCATAACAGCTTTGTTCGGCGCACCAGCATTTGCATTCCTGCTTGGGCAGAGGAGGGCACAGTCATGATGCTTTCGACACATAATGTCTGCTGGTCGGTGGGGCATGTTGAAATCCTTCGCGCGGTATCGCTCACAGTAAACGAAGGTGAATTTCTTGGAATAATTGGGCCGAACGGTTCGGGAAAAACAAGCCTTTTATCGCTTCTTTCAGGTGTTCGTCGCAGTCGTTCAGGTGAAGTCAAGCTTAACGACACGCCGATTCAACAGCTTAAACGTCGTGAAATTGCTCGTATACTGGCTTTGGTTGAGCAACAGGCGGGTACAACGGATCGTATTACGGCCCGGCAGGCGGTGGAATTGGGACGAACGCCTTATCTTGGAGCGCTTTCGCCATGGTCGGCGCAGGATGATGCGATTGTTAATCGTGCATTGGCCAATGTTGATATGGTGCATTTGGCCGACCGTTGCTGGCATACGCTTTCAGGCGGAGAACGTCAGCGCATTCACATCGCACGCGCGCTTGCACAGGAACCGCAGATTTTGCTTTTGGACGAGCCGACCAATCATCTTGATATTGGTCATCAGATCGGACTTCTCGACCTTGTTCGCCGCCAGAACCTGACAGTGGTGGCTGCACTCCATGACCTTAATCATGCGGCGATGTTTTGTGATCGCATCGCCGTGATGGATAAAGGTCGGTTGGTGGCACTTGGCACACCGCGTGATGTGCTGCGCGCTGAATGTATCCGTAAAGTTTTCGGCGTTGACGTTGATGTTGAATATCATGGTGTCGATGGCTGTCATATTCGCTACCGCGTACCGCACCATCCGGCTCTAGAACTCAAGCACTCCGCATGAATGGGATTGGTATGACAATGAAAAAACGATTCTTCTTCGCCGCAGCTTTGATGGCTTTTTCCGTATCTCCGGCACTGGCTGAAACTTTTGAGGTCAAAATGCTGAACAGAGGAGAGAAGGGATCAATGGTCTTTGAGCCGGACTTCCTGAAGCTTGCTCCCGGCGACAAGGTGAAATTTATCGCGACCCAAAAGAGCCATAATGCAGCGACCATCGACGGTATGGTGCCGGAAGGCAATCCCGGTTTTAAAGGCAAGATTAATGAAGAAATCGAAGTGACATTCGATCAGGCCGGGTTCTACGGTATCAAGTGCTCACCGCATTACGGCATGGGAATGGTCATGCTGATCAAGGTTGGTGAAGCAGAGCTTCCGAAGGCCTATCGCGAGGTTAAATTCCCGGCGCGCGCCAAACCGCGTTTTGAAGAGATATTTGCAGTGGTTGATGCTGATAAATAAGGGGTTAATATAAGTAATAGCTAATTCAAATATGAGATATATCAGTAAGTCTATGTAAACATGTGACTTTTGTGTAAGTTTATCACAGCAAAGTGAGCCGGATGGTTGACAATCTGTTTCCATTTCGTTGACAGTTTGTTTATATGGTCACTCATAACATTCAGTTAAGCTCTCTTGGTTCCGAGTGAGCGAGCCCCGAAAGGCTGGCATGATCATATTTTGAGTATGGCACTCTTTCGGCAACTGGATGCAAGAACTGTCGTAGAATTCATCGCTCGATGATGGTTCACTTTGAATGAAGTATATATAACCGACATTCTTGTCTCTGCGGGGGCAGCACTTTGAACAAGCATGTTACCAAGGATTTTTTAAAATAAATTATTTTAGGTATAATGCGCGGCGGCCTTAAATTTTTGAAGGTCGCCGCTTTTTATATGGGGCGCTGTAAAAGTGTTTAACGGACAGCGGCTTTCAAACGTTGCTGGTCCAGATGAAGGTTGAGTTCCTTCGCGCGTGCAATAACTGGTACAAAGCGGCGCTGCTTCTTTTCCGCATGGTTGGATGCAATGTCTGCGATGCGGTGTTTGAGGAACGGGTTCAGAAAACGCTCGCGAACGCTGATAACATAGGCTTCCGCCTGTTCGCCCAAGCCATCAGCCGCAAAAACCGGCAGAACTTCTTCGCGCCAAAGGGCTTCAAGCTCATGTCGGATTGTTTCATCCTGCATGGCTTCCAATACGATCTCATCTTTAGGGCGATTACCATTCAGCCATTGTTCGGCAATGAAAGTGTGGCCGAGATTGAGCAGATAAAGCTTGAGACGTTCATAAAGCGCAAGATTGTCCGTCACGACGATATCGGGATGCGTGCAGGGAAGCGTGAGTCCGTCTGTCTGTTCAATGGCCCAGATCGCATAGGGCTCGGCAATAGCACCGACCGGATCGATTGGCTCAGAAACAATGCGGTCAACGAGGCTGTTGGCAAAAACGCAGTTGCTCTCGACCCATTGCGTGAATGCTTTCGGCAGGCTCCAGTTTTCTGCAAGATCAAGTACAATCGAGCGCAGCTTGTCGCCATTGCGTGAGATCAGCTCGCACGGGAAAATAGACAGTGGCGCATCTGGATTAACCTGCCAGCGGTGATGCAGCAGCACAAGCAGCTTGGCGGGGAAGCTTTTTGGTAGGCGACCGACTTCGCTTAGCAGGGAAACATCATCAGACTCATCAAGCTCAAAACCCTTGTCACCCGTATTGGACAGGATCACCTGAGCCTGCGTGGCGAGGGCGCGTATTGCCTGCCAGTCGGTGTGAGCGGAATAGGCGGCGCTCACGCTATTTGCCTGATGTTTTTCATCAACTGGCTTGCCGTCTCGTAAGCCTCGAATGATGACCGGATAGCCTTCGCCACTGTTGAGTGCGCTAATACGGCGTGTGCTTTCAGGGTTGGAGGTTGTCTGAACAATGGCGATTGTGCCGATGGCATTGCCCTTTGCCAGAGCTTCCGAGATGAAAAAATCCGCATGCCCGAGCAGAAAGCGGCTGGTGCCAAATTGTAGAATCGTTGGCTGGTCGGTCATGAGTTCCTCCTCAAAAAATGTTTTGAAATAGCTATGCCAATGGCCAAAATTGGTCAAGCCACTCTTTAAAAGCCGTCTAAAGCCCGGTGCGACAAAACTGACAAACCGGTCAATATTCAATGATTACAGCATAATAGGGTATCTTGCACTTTTCAGAACTTCAAAATATGGTAAGGCCAATTTGGGAGAGAGCATGAGCGAGCATATCGGCTTCGTGGAACCGCGGAGGCTTTACCAACAGATTGCCGACCGGGTCAGGCTGCTGATCCGCGAAGGACATTTTCCAAGCGGAAGCAGACTTCCCGCTGAGCGCGAACTTGCGCAGCAGTTGGGTGTTTCGCGCCCCTCTTTGCGTGAGGCACTGATCGCGCTTGAAATTGCTGGCAATGTCGAAATCCGTATGGGCTCGGGCATTTATGTTGCGTCTGAAGAGACGCGACATCCGGCGCAGGGCGGTTCGATTGGTGAAAGCCCGCTTGAAATCATGCAGGCGCGTTCGCT
Source organism: Ochrobactrum sp. S1502_03 (assembly GCF_044435015.1). Taxonomy (NCBI): domain Bacteria; kingdom Pseudomonadati; phylum Pseudomonadota; class Alphaproteobacteria; order Hyphomicrobiales; family Brucellaceae; genus Ochrobactrum; species Ochrobactrum sp. S1502_03. The sequence continues at coordinate 86,275 of NZ_JAYEXN010000013.1, read as the reverse complement.
GATTGAAGGCAGTGCTGTCGTTATGGCTTGCAGCCAGATCAACATGGAAGCGCTCGAACGCTTGCGCGGTAATCTTGATGCGATGCGTTTGCAGATTGAGGCTGAACGTAAGCCGATTGAACTCGATCGCCAGTTTCATCTCATTATTGCAGAGCAATCGGGCAATTCGATTGTGACCCGCATCGTGCGCGATCTGTTTGACGAGCGGCATAGTCCGCTGACCGCGCACATGCGCACCCGATATGAAAACGCCGAAACATGGGCCTATGCTTTGGTGGAGCATGAGAAGATTTATGCTGCACTGGAGGCGAGGGATCCGCTTTTGGCGCAGGCAGCGATGCGCACGCATCTGGATACATCAAAGCAGAGATGGATGGAAAACGAGCCCCGATAATGAGGTTCATATTCATCGCTGTGGCGGTTTTGGGAGTGAGGTCAGAACAATGAATGATAAGGTTATCCCGGCTGTGACGCCGGTAATCCTTTTACATCCGTCCGATGATGTGGCGGTGGCGCGTATTCCGGTGCGCGCAGGCGACCCGATCGGGCTTGCGGGTATCATCGCACGCGATCTGATCGGGCGCGGTCACAAGGTGGCTTTGCGCGACATCACGGCCGGCAAGGAAGTGCATAAATATGGCCAGGTGATTGGCGTTGCCACCAAGGACATTGCGGTGGGCGAGCATGTGCATCTGCACAATCTTGCAATGCTTCCTTCCGAGCACGAGCACCAGTTTTCGGTCGATATTGAAGAACGCGGCATGTTGCCGGAAGCAGAGCGTCGCCACTTCATGGGCTATGATCGCGGCTTTGGTGGTGTCGGTACACGCAACTATATCGGCGTCATTTCTTCGGTAAATTGCTCTGCGACCGTGTCTCGCTACATTGCAGATTATTTCAACCGCATGGGCGGGTTGGATGGGTTCGACAACGTTGATGGTGTGGTGGCGCTCACGCATGGCAGCGGGTGTGCACTCAACACCAAGTCGGAAGGCTATCGTCTGCTGACCCGGACCATTCAGGGCTATGCCAAACATCCCAATTTCGGCGGTATTCTGCTGATTGGCCTTGGTTGCGAAACCAACCAGATCGCGCCAATCATGGAACATTATCGCATGGAAGAAGGCACGCGCCTTCGTACCATGACGATTCAGCAACACGGCGGTACGCGCAAGACGATCGATCATGCAATTGCCGAGATCAAGGAAATGCTGCCGCTGGTGAACTCTGCCAAGCGCACGCCGCAGCCTTTGTCGAAGTTGAAAGTGGCGCTCGAATGCGGTGGTTCTGACGGCTATTCCGGCATTTCTGCAAATCCGGCGCTGGGCTATGCATCCGATCTGATTGTGCGCAATGGCGGCACGACCGTTCTTTCGGAAACGCCGGAAATCTATGGTGCCGAACATCTTTTAACGCGCCGCGCAGTCACGCCTGCGGTTGCGGAAAAACTGCTCCAGCGCATCGATTGGTGGCGCGATTATACAGCACGCAACGGCGACGAACTGAACAACAATCCGTCGCATGGAAATAAGCTCGGTGGTTTGACCACCATTCTTGAAAAATCGCTCGGTGCTGTCGCCAAGGGTGGCTCCATGCCTCTCAAGGCCGTCTACGAGTTTGCTGAAACAGTCACGGAGCAGGGTTTCACCTTTATGGATACGCCGGGCTATGACCCGGTTGCCGTGACCGGACAGGTTGCGGGTGGCTGCAATGTCATCTGCTTTACCACAGGACGCGGATCTGTTTCGGGATTCAAACCAGCGCCTTGCATCAAAATCGCGACCAATTCCGAAATGTATGAGCACATGAAGGAAGATATGGACATCAATTGCGGTGGCATCGTCACAGGTGATGAAACCATTGAAGAGTCCGGCACGCGCATTTTCGAACACATTATCGCGGTGGCTTCCGGTGAGCAGACGCTGAGTGAAATCTACGACTATGGCGATAATGAATTTGTACCTTGGCAGGTTGGCGCCGTAACTTGATCTGCCTCATGCAATAAAATGACAGGAATATTCTGATGGTCAAAGCTCTGCGTATCGAGAGCGAGAACATAACGCGTTTTGCCGAAATTCCCGAAGCGCCACTCTTGCCCGGTCATGTCCGGGTGAGCGTGAAGCATGTGGGGCTTTGCGGCAGCGATTTGAATACGTTTAAGGGGCTTAACCCACTGGTGGAATTGCCGCGCATTCCAGGCCATGAAATCGGCGGCGAGATCATTGAGGCGGGTGAGGGCGTGAGTGCGGCCTATGCCAAGGGCAGACGCGTTATTGTGTTGCCTTACACCAATTGCGGAACCTGTTCGTCCTGCCGCAAAGGCCGCTTGAATGCCTGCCGCTATAACAAGACGCTTGGCGTGCAGCAGAATGGTGGACTGGCAGAACAGATTGTGTTGCCAGCCGAAAAGCTGATCCTGAATGAGAGCCTCGCACCTCGCCATCTTGCACTGGTCGAGCCGCTTTCCGTTGGTTTCCATGCAGTCGAACGCGGACGTGTTCAGGCTGGCGATACCGTTGCCGTGCTTGGCTGTGGTATGATCGGCATGGGCGTGCTGATTGGTGCGGTTGCGCGTGGTGCCAAGGTTATCGCCATTGATCCGAGTGCTGAAAAGCGTGAACTGGCATTGAAGTTTGGCGCAACGCACGCGCTGCCGGGTGGTGAAGGCGTGGTGGCTTCCGTGCAGGAACTCACCAATGACGATGGTGTGGATATCGCTTTTGAAGCGGTCGGACTGCCGATCACTTTCACGCAGGCGGTTGACCTTGCAGGCTTTGCGGGTCGTGTTGTTTATGTCGGTTATTCCAAGTCACCCGTGACCTATCAGACCCAGTTCTTCAATCTCAAAGAACTCGACATCATGGGCTCGCGCAATGCGACGCTCACCGATTTTGAAGCTGTCATCGCGCATCTCGAAAAGCTCGGAAATGATGCAGACCAGCTTATCTCGAAGGTATTTCCTTTTGAAGAAGCGGAACAGGCGCTGCCTTATTGGGATAGCGACCGCAACGTTTTGAAGATCATCATCGAACGCTGCTGAAATCGAAGCGCATCTCCGTGCCAGGGAAGGAACGGCATGGAGATGGTGCGGAGGAACCCGGCCTATTGGCCATAAGTTAAGGACCCTAACGGGAGGATACCCATGAAGAAGTTTGTTACTGGCGCAATCGCGGCTGGCATGTTGCTGGCCGGAAGCATGGTGGCATATGCTGCCAATGTTTCGATCAAAGTTGCCTATGAAAACAATCCCGGCGAGCCTTTTGATGAGGTGATGCATTACTGGAAAGACGACCTTGCCAAGCGCAGCAATGGCGAAATCACGCTGGAACTTTACCCAAGCTCGCAGCTCGGCTCCAAGAAGGATGTAACCGAGCAGGCCATGATGGGCCTCAATGTTGTGACGATCTCCGATGTTGGCTTTCTGGCAGAATATGACCCGGATCTCGGCGTGCTTTATGGCCCGTTCCTGAGCGATGATCCGGCAGAGCTTTTCAAAGTTTATGACGGCGAATGGTTCAAGGGAAAGAGCGAAGAACTGAAGAAAAAAGGCATTCACATTGTGATGCCGAATTATCTTTATGGCATTCGTCAGATCATTTCCAAGAAGCCGATCCGTACACCTGAGGACCTCAAGGGTATGAAGATTCGTGTGCCGAACAACGTCATGCAGATCAAGACGTTTGAAGCCATGGGTGCAACACCGACCCCGATGCCACTGGGGGAAACCTTCCCGGCGCTCGCGCAGGGTGTGATTGATGGCGTCGAAAATCCGATTTCGGTTCTCTATGGCCAGAAGTTCCAGGAAGAAGCCAAGTATCTCAGCAAAGTCGGTTATCTGACCAACGTGGCTCTGATTGTCGGTGGTGAAGCCTTCTTCTCAACGCTGCCTGAAGAGCAGCTCAAGATGATCCATGAGTCCGCATATGATGCCGGTCTCTACAGCCAAAAGCTGACGATCGAAAAAGACAACGAAATGATCGAAAAGATGAAGGAGGCAGGCGTCGAGGTTATCGAAGTCGATCGCGCTCCTTTCAAGGCGCTTGCTGAAACGGTCTATACGCAGTTTCCTGAATGGTCGCCGGGTCTTTATGAAAAGATCAAAGAAGAGCTGAAGAACTGATCCATCTCAATTCGGATATTGCCGTGCCGCAGTTTTGCTCCGGCACGGCATCTGCATGGAATTTAATCCGATGAAATACTTTGAAAAACTGATCGACTGGCTTGCAGCAGCCCCGCTGTTCATATTGCTTGCATTATTTAATGTGGCGGTGGTGATGCGCTATTGGCTGCATCAGCCGCTGCAATGGACAGAAGAAATTTCTGGCTTGCTGATGATCTGGATCATCATGCTGGGCAGCGTTGCCGCAGAACGGGACAACCAGCATCTTGCCATTCCGATGCTTGTCGATATTTTGCCTGAAAAGTTCCGGGTTGTGATGAATTCAATCATCTCAATCTTTTCTGGCCTGTTTTTGCTTTATGTGTCCTACGCCGGATACAAGCTGTCGGTTGCCGCTCAGTTCAAGGTGACTGACGTGCTGCGTATTTCCTATTACTGGATTGATATCGCGGTGCCTGTCGGCTTTGTCCTCATCGCTCTTTATATGTTTACTGGCGCTTTCAAATCCTTGCGCGCCGCGTTTGCGGGAGGCAAGGCATGAACCTGACCACCATCGTTCTCATCATGCTGGCGCTGATCGCGCTGAATATGCGTCTTTACGTGGCTATTCTGATTGCGGTCTTTACCTATTTTCTGTTCTTCAATCAGATGCCGATTGCCATCGCAGTTCAGCGTTTCATCAGCCCGGCACAGAACACGTCGCTGCTGGCGATCCCGTTCTTTATTATGCTTGGCACCGTTATGTCGCACACGGGTATCGCCGAGCGTTTGATCAAAGTTGCAGATATTCTGGTCGGCCGTATGCGTGGCGGCATGGCGCTGACAAACATCATGGTTTCAACCCTGATGGGCGGTGTCAGCGCGTCCAATCTTGCAGACAGCGCCATGCTAACCCGCATGATGGTGCCGGAAATGGTCAAGCGTGGCTATGACAAGGCGTTTTCATGCGGTGTGACGGCTGCCGGTTCGTTGATCACCCCGATTATTCCTCCGGGTATTGCTTTGATCATCTATGGTCTGATTGCTGACGTATCCATCGGCAAGATGTTCATGGCTGGTATTATTCCGGGCATTCTGGGAGCGATCATTCTGATGATTGCGGCTTATGTGACCTCTGTGAAGCGTGGCTATAAGCCAAGCCGCGACAGGCGTATGAGCGGCGCTGAGGTCGCTTCAACGCTTGCATCAGCATGGCCTGCGGTTCTGCTTCTCTTTGCTATCATCGGTGGTATTCGCATGAATATCTTCACGCCGACGGAAGCGGGGGCGGTTGCTGTTACGTTGGTTCTGATCATCGGCTTTGTGATCTACCGCGAAATGCGCGTGTCACACGTGGTGGATTCTCTGATCGAAACCGCCAAATCCACGGCCTCGGTCATGCTGGTTATCATGGCGTCATCCGCGCTTGCATGGGTGTTTTCGCTGGAGCAGGCAGGTCAGTCGCTGATGCAGCTGATCTCAACATTCACCAGCAATCCCTATGCATTTCTGCTGGCTGTTAACGTGATCCTGTTGATCCTTGGCGCGCTCATTGAAGGCACGGCGCTGATGATCGTTCTGGTGCCGCTCTTGATGCCGACAGTAAAGGCGCTTGGCATTGATCCGGTTCATTTTGGCATTATCGTCATTGTGAACCTGTCAATCGGCACACTGACACCGCCGGTTGGAACGGTTATGCTGATGGTATGTAATATCGCCAAGGTCAGAGTAGGGGATTTTGTCCGCCAATCTTTCAGCATGTATATGGCGTTGTTCATCCTGTTGGCTCTGATCACATATGTGCCGTTTATCTCGACATTTCTGGCGCATTGATTGATAGGGAAATGGAAAAAGGGCGCGGAGATTTCCGCGCCCTTTGTTATTTCACTGCACCCAAAGCCAATCCTTTGATGAGATAACGCTGCAACCAGACAAACAGCACGGCAACGGGCAGGGTGGCAACCAAAGTGGCAGCCATCACATAATGCCACTCGACGGTGTAGCGACCAGCCACCAGCGAGAAGACCTGAATAGGCAAGGTATAGGTTGCCTGACTGCGCAGCATTGTCAGTGCCACAACAAACTCATTCCAAGCATTGATGAAAGTGAAGATTGTCGTTACCGCAATTGCCGGCAAGCAAAGCGGCAGGAACACTTTAACCAATGTTTTAAAGCGCCCCGCACCTTCCATCCAGGAAGCTTCTTCAAGGTCCTTGGGAAGGGTATCGAAATAACTTTGCAGCATCCACACCGTAAATGCGACGTTGAAGGCCATATAAACCGCACCGACCGCCGTAACACTTTCAATCAGCCCATAGGCCGCCAGCAAGCGAAACAGACCAAGCACCAGAACGATGGGCGAAATCATCTGTGAAATCAGCAGGAATTGCCGGAACGCGCCGTCACCTGCAAAACGAAAACGCGACATGGCATAAGCGGCGGGGATTGAGAGAACAATGGCGCCAACCGAGGCAATCACAGAGACGTAGAGCGAATTGAGAAGCGCTGTGCCGAAACCCGTGCGCACCCACATTTCCGAAAAATTCTGCCAATGAAATTCACTCGGCCACCATGTCGGAGAGAGAACTTCCTGCGGTGGTTTGACGGCGGTCAAAAACATGACAGCAAAAGGAAACAGCGTCAGAACAACGAGCGGTGAAAGAGCCAGCCATGCGAGGAGTGTACGTTTCAGCTTGGGTTTGTTCATGCTGTTTCCTTCCGCATGGCAAGGCGAATGTATATGGCAGTGAACACCAGCAGGATTGCCAGCATGATGAGCGATACAGCCGAGGCTTCACCGAGTTTTCCAAGGCGGAAGGCCAGCTTATAGAGATGCGTTACCAGAATATCGGTCGAATTTGCTGGACCACCTTGCGTCATGACCCAGATGATCGGAAAAGAGTTGAAAACATAGATTGTGTTGAGCACAATCGCGATATTGATAAAGGGTTTGAGCAGCGGAAAAGTGATCTCGCGAAACTGCTGCCATGGGCTGGCACCTTCAAGAGATGAGGCTTCGTAAAGATCATCAGGAATGGATGAAAGACCACCGAGAAAGATGGTCGTGGTGAAAGGCACAGTCACCAGAATGCCGACCAGTATTTGCATGGGAAAGGCGGTTACGGCGCTTGCCAGCCATTGAATATTGCTGTCAATCAGCCCCAGATTGCGCAGTGCAGAATTGAGCATTCCACTTTCGCCATTCAGCGCCCAGCGCCAAACGATAGCCGTCATGGTGAGCGAAACGGCCCATGGCAGCATGACGATAACACGCGCCACGGAGCGCCCGTAAAAATCCATATTGAGAATGATCGCAACCGGAATGGAAACCAATAAAGCCCCACCGACAACGGCTATGGTCCAGAAACCTGTGCGCCAAAGGGCATTGATGAAGTCGGGGGACGTGAAGAGTGCTGAGAAATTGGCCCCGCCGTTAAAATCGCGCAATTGCCCAAAGCGGTTCACATCGTGGGTCGCAATTTCAATGAGATTAACGACCGGCCAGAAAATCACCACCGCAGCCAGAAGCAGGCTTGGCAAGATCAGGAAATAGGGCAGTGTGCGATTTTGCATCAGCCATAAACCCCATGTGTCGGTTGAAAAAAAATGCCCCGGCAGCACGTCCTTGCACTGCCGGGATGACTGGAGCTTATTTCTTCAGGATTGCATCGGCCTTAGCGGCAGCATCTTTCAGGACGGCCTCCGGCTCGCCCTTGCCGAGATAGATGCTCTGCATGGCATTGGACGTGATATCCGCAATTTCTTCCCAACCCGGAATGACCGGTGCAAAACGTGCATCGGGGAGCAGTGCTGTGAAGGCCGCAAGATCGGCATTATTGACATAATAATCCATCTTCGCTTCTTCCTTGTTCACCGGAAGAAAACCTTCGCCCTGTGTAAACTTGGCACGCCAGTCTTTCTGGAACAGGAAGTCGAGCACCTTCCATGCTTCTTCCTTGTTTTTGGAATTCTGGAACATAATCACGGAATCGGTCACACCATATGTTCCGCGCGCACCAGTCGGGCCAGCAGGGATCGCCGCGACACCATATTTCAGGTCCGGTGCTTCTTCCTTGATTTGATTGGACAGGAACGGCGCAGTGATCATCATGCCGACTTTGCCCTGCTTGAAGAGGTTCTGAACATCTTCACGCGCATAAGACGTGACGCCGGGCTGTGTCTGTCCGTTATCGATCATGGATTTGTAAAGCTTGGCGGCGGCAAGTGCGCCCGGCGAACTCAGGCCAGATGTGCCGTCCTTATTGAGGATTTCAGCCCCTTGTGACCACATGGCATAGTAATAATAGACGTCGGTCTCGATTTCCTTGCCCTGAAGGCCAAAACCATAGTTCTCACCGCCAAGCGCCTTGATTTTCTCGGCAGCGGCTTGGACTTCATCCCAGTTTGCCGGAGGATTGGCAACGCCTGCTTTTTCAAGCAAGTCCTTGTTGTAATACATGGCGCGTGCCGATGCTGCGATCGGCAGGCCGTATGTCTTGCCTTCCAGAACCGAAGGCGAGAGGAATGTTTCGATGAAGCGATCTTTGAACGCATCATCCATATAACCATCAAGTGGCTCTGCAATGCCCTGTTGAACGAAATCGATCAACCAGCGTGTGCCAATAATGGACAAATCGGCATTGGTGCCCGCAGAAATATCGGTGGTGAGCTTTTGCAGCAAAACATCCCATGGCACCACTTCAAAATTGAGTGTGATGCCGGGGTTCTCGGCTTCAAAGGCCTTTTTGACTTCTTCGAAATATGGCCCGGTTTTGGAGCTGTATTCTGCGACCGTCATACGCACTTCGCCAGCCTGCGCAAACGCGCTCATTGCCAGAATGCTTAAACCAGCCAGAAAGCCGGACTTCCATTTTGCTATCATCATGTTTTCGTTCCCCTTTTGCGACTGCCCAAGGCAATTTTTGCTAAATTTTTGTTATTTTCTTACATTATCGGCAAATGAGCGGCTTTCAAGTAAAAAGTTTTGTTGCAAACTTACATTTTGAATTTTAGTCTTGTCCCAATCAAAGGCGCAAAAAGCGCTATATAAAAGGGGAATGAAGTGGAAAATTCAGGCGATTTTGCCGGAAAATCCGTTTTGATAACCGGTGCTGGCGGTGGTGTCGGTACAGCACTCGTGCAGTTATTTGCGGCGCGTGGTGCGCGCATTGTCGGCTGCGATTTGACGCTTGACGCAATGCAAGGCGACTTATTTTCTGCGCGCCATGCGTTTGATCTGGGTGCGCCTGAAACTTTGGAAACGGCTGCCCAACACATTATCGCGACAAGCGGTGCGCCCGACATTGTTATCAACAATGCAGGATGGACGCGCGCCGATACATTTGAAGCCCTCGACGAGGGGCGGATCTCCACGGAAATTGACGTCAATCTGACCAGTGTGGCAGTGTTTTCGACTGCGTTGGCGCGATCAATGGCCAAGCGCGGAAGCGGCAGCTTCGTCTTCATCTCATCGATCAATTCACTCATGCATTTTGGCAATCCGGCCTATGCCGCAGCCAAGGCGGGTATCAATGCTTTTGTGCGGGCGCTTGCGGTTGAATATGGTGCCTATGGCTTGCGCGCCAATACGGTTTGCCCCGGATCAATCCGCACGGCTGCATGGGATCATCGCATTGCAAAAGACCCGGCAGTTCTTGACAAATTGCGGCGGCTTTATCCTTTGGGGCGTATCGTCGACGTGGCCGAGGTGGCCGAGGCGGTGGCATTTTTAGCATCAAGTCGCGCCTCTGGGATAACCGGCACGGTATTGCCGGTCGATGCCGGGCTGATGGCCGGGTGCAGGCCTTTTATTGACGATATTTTAGGTGGGAGCTGAGTGATGAAAAACGTTTCCTTGCGCGGGGTTACGAAGACTTTTGGCCAGCTTGATGTGCTCCACCGCATTGATCTGGATATAGAGGACGGTGAATTTCTTGTTCTCGTCGGACCGTCAGGATGCGGAAAGTCCACACTTTTGCGAATGGTTGCGGGATTGGAGCCGATCACCGGGGGAGATCTTATCATTGGTGGTGAACGCGCCAATGATTATCCGCCGCAAAAGCGCAACATCGCAATGGTGTTTCAATCCTATGCGCTGTTTCCGCATATGACCGCGCGGGAGAATATTGGCTTTGGTCCGCGCATTCGTGGCGAGGATAGGGCGACAACGGCGGCCAAGGTCGATAAGGCCGCAGGCATACTCAATCTCCATTCCTATCTCGACCGCTATCCACGCCAGCTTTCCGGCGGCCAGCGCCAGCGCGTGGCCATGGGGCGCGCTATTGTGCGCGAGCCATCGGTATTTTTGTTCGATGAGCCATTATCCAATCTGGATGCGCAGTTGCGCGTGCAGATGCGCACAGAAATTAAAGCCTTGCATCAAAGGCTTAAATCAACAGTGATTTATGTAACCCATGACCAGATCGAAGCCATGACAATGGCCGACCGGATTGTCGTGATGAATCAGGGAAAGATTCAACAGATTGGTGCACCGCTCGACCTTTATGACCGACCCGCAAATAAGTTCGTTGCAGGTTTTATGGGGTCCCCATCCATGAGCTTTATTCCGGGTGCGTTAATCGAGGGTGAGAAATTCCGAACCACGGCGGGCGAAGAGATCAATGTCGCCGTTAAGTCTGTGTCGGGACGAAGTGCTGAATTGGGCGTGCGGCCGGAAAATTTTATTATTGCAAAAGAGGGTGAGGGGCTGACGCTCACCATTGAAGTGGTGGAACCAACCGGACCCGAAACTCACGTTTACGGGAAAATTGCCGGCGAAGCTGTGCGCGCTGTTTTTCGCGAGCGTATTCACCTTGCACCCGGAGAGCGAGTCCCTGTAACGGCAAGTCCGCAACATATTCATCTGTTTGATAAGGAAAGCGGCTTGCCGCTTTAAGCCAGTATGAGCAAGATCGCTGACATCCTCTCACAGCTTCACGCGGTGGCGCAGGATGGGTCAAAGTCTGAGCGGAGAATGGCAGCCCTGGTGCTTGCCGAGCCGGATTATATCTCCAAGGCTGCGATTTCCGAAATTGCCCAGCGCGCCGGCGTCAGCGAGCCAACGGTTACACGGTTTTGCAGAGCATTGGGTTGCGACGGGGTTCGCGATTTTAAATTTTTTCTCGCACAAGCATTGGCGATTGGCGGACAATATTTGTCGGCAGAAGCGCCTTCGCGGGATGTGCGTGAGGCGCGCATTGCGCTTGCGATTACAGATGGCGCAATTTCTGCCATTCAGCGCGCCAGTGACAATCTCGACATGTCGGTGATTATGAATATTGCCGGGCGGATTGCCGTTTCTGGTTCTGTTTTGTGTATCGGTTCAGGTGGAATTTCCTCAATGATGGCAACGGAAATGCAGAACCGGCTTTTTCGGCTTGGCATTCCGGTGGTGGCGCAGATTGATGGGCAGTTGCAACGCATGTATGCGGCAATTGCTGAATCCAAAACAATGGTGATTGCCTTTTCCGTTTCTGGCTATGCGCGTTCGGTGATTGAGGCGGCAGAGGTGGCAAAGCAATATGGTGCTGAAACTGTGGCAATCACGGCACCGGGTTCCGATCTTGCAGGAACCGTTAACACGGTTATTCCGTTCCTCGTGAATGAAGATGGTAATCTTTATAAGCCGACGTCTTCGCGCTTTGCTTTGTTGGCAATTGTGGACATGATTGCGACAGCCACTGCGGAGATGCGCGGTACTGAAGTGCTTGAACGTCTCAGACGCATCAAGCAGAGCCTGAATATGCTCAAAGTGGATGATCCGAGTTTACCACTGGGAGACTGACTGCCGGGAGACAGAATGAATGACAAGGCCTAAAACAATTGGTGAGATTGATACACCTGCCATCCTGATTGATGTAAATCGTGTGCAGGCAAATATAATCAAGGCACAGGCTCATGCCGATAAAATCGGGGTAAAGCTGCGCCCGCATATCAAAACGCATAAATTGCCTTTTTTCGCACGCCGCCAGATTGAGGCTGGTGCAGTGGGCGTTACCTGCCAGAAGCTCGGCGAAGCAGAAGTGATGGCTGATGCAGGCATTGTCGATATTTTTCTGCCCTATAATATTTTAGGCAAGGACAAGCTTGATCGGCTTTATGCCCTTCATCAGCGTATCACGATTTCCGTGACGGTTGATAATTTCACCAGCCTCGAAGGCTTGGCTGAACGTTTTACCAATGCAGGGCGTCCGCTAAAAGTCCTGATTGAATGCGATACAGGCATGGGGCGCTGTGGCGTGCAAACGGCTCAGGAGGCATTGAAACTGGCGCGACGGATCCATGAGAGCAAGGGGCTTAAGTTCGGCGGTCTCATGACCTATCCGGCAACAGGCAAAGCCGCTGAGGCTGAGCAGTGGCTTTTTGAAGCGCGCAATCTCCTGGCTGCAAATGGTCTTGAATGCGAGACGATTTCGAGCGGTGGCACGCCGGATATGTGGTATTCACCCAGAGAAAACGTGATCACCGAATATCGTCCGGGCACGTATATTTACTTTGACCGCTTTCAGGTCGCAAAAGGTGCTGCAACGCCGGATGATTGTGCATTGAGCGTACTTTCAACGATTGTCAGCCATCCAACGGCGGATCGTGCGATCATTGATGCAGGTTCTAAGGCGCTGTCCAGCGATACTTTGGGCCTTGCCGATTTTGGCGAACTGGCAGGGCGACCCGATGCGCGCGTGACGGGCCTGAGCGAAGAGCATGGAACGGTGAAGGGTGATATTGCCGGTTTGAAAGTTGGTGACAAGGTGCGCGTCATCCCTGATCATGTCTGTGTTGTTTCCAATCTCTTCGACGAAGTGCATCTGATTTCAGGTGATGATGTCATTGATATTCTGCCGGTGGCAGCACGCGGTAAGCTGAAATGACGAACAGGACCAATCCATTTACTGGTGACAATGACCGCGCGCAGATCTGGGAGATGCTGGTCGGTCGCGATATTGAGGCCTTTGTCTCCCAGAATTGGGAGCTGGTGGCCGATGATTTCGATGAAACGCGCTTTCTTGGTATTCACGCGCACGGTGAAGAAAATCCTGACAAATGGGATGCCGCTTTTCCGACACTCGCGGCCTATCGTGATGAATGGCTGCGTCAGGCGGCTCACAGTGCAGCGACCGAATATGCCGAATCTCTTGCGGAAGGTATATTTCGCGCAACGCGACTCAGCGTGATTGACATCACCGGCGATGTCGCAATTGCACGAAAAAAATTCGATGGAGCCATCGCAAAACAGGACGGAAGCCATGATGTGCTCGACTGGCAGACACTTTATTTCTGCCGGCGAGATAGAGGTCGATGGCGCATAACGGGCTTCGTTGGATATATGGTTAATCGATAAATTAACCTTCGCACAGCAAGGCAATTTTTGGGGCGCATATCGACTGATTTGCGCCCTTTTTTCTGCCAGATGATGTTGCGTAAGATAAAAGTATAATCATACAAATTTACTGTAATTTTGTGGAATTATAGTCTGCGAATACTAAATTACACGATGTCGCAGCCAATAGCATATTTGTCGCAGTTCGCTCCTGCGCAACCCTTTCACGGCATTACTATGATTGTCAGGCTGGCAGATTAACTCCGGTCACCGGATAGGTCTGCTAGCCCTCATATTTCGTAGCGTACCCCATCAAAAACGAACAAGGGGACGGGGTGCGCAAAGATGAATCCGTGACTGTGGGTGGACATGTCTGGAAATGACCTATATAAATAGAACACACCAAACGCTAATCATTCATTGTGGGCTGCTCACTGCCTGCAAGTTGCGCATGTCAAATTCGCGCATGAATGAGCAAATAATGATGTTAATAAGGAGATTAAACCCGCCAGCACAGCGGGGTTAAACATAATGCATGGTATTTTATACAAGGAAGATAGTATGAAGTCGCCTGCTAAGACAAAGATAAGCTTGAATGGCGTGTTTAAAGTCTTCGGCGACGATCCGAAGCGCGCAATGCAGGAATTGCGCGCAGGTAAATCAAAAGCCCAGATACACAGTGATCATGGTGCTACAATCGGCGTAGACAACGCGAGTTTCGATATTAAAGAAGGCGAAGTATTCGTCATCATGGGCCTTTCAGGTTCAGGTAAATCGACGCTGTTACGCCTGCTAAACCGGCTTATCGAGCCCACAGACGGTTCCATTGAAGTTGATGGCCGTGACATTGTCAAAATGTCGAAGCGCGAGCTGATTGATCTTCGTCGACGCGACATGAGCATGGTTTTTCAGTCTTTTGCCCTGCTTCCCAATCGAACCGTATTAAACAACGCTTCATTCGGACTTGAAGTTGCGGGAATGGGCGAGGCCGAACGGCATGAAAATGCATTGAAAGCGCTGGCAGCGGTCGGTCTTGAGCCTTATGCGCATTCGATGCCGGATCAGCTTTCAGGTGGCATGAAGCAGCGTGTTGGTTTGGCCCGTGCTTTGGCGAGTGAGCCGACAATTCTATTGATGGACGAAGCTTTCTCCGCGCTAGATCCGCTTATTCGTACGGAAATGCAGGATGAATTGAAGCGTCTTCAGGCTGAAAACAGCCGCACGATCATTTTCGTCAGCCATGATATTGATGAAGCCATGCGTATTGGCGACCGTATTTGCATCATGCAACATGGTAAGGTCGTCCAGGTCGGAACGCCAAACGAAATCGTTTCGGCGCCTGCCAATGATTATGTGCGTTCATTTTTCCGCAACGTTGATGTTTCGCGGGTGTTCAAAGCTGCCGATGTGGCGCGTGAAGACGAATTGATTATCTTCGATCCGGCACAATTGTCTTCGGCATTGGAAAAGCTGGATGCAAGCGGCAAGTCATATGGCGTGCTTCTTGATGCGGATCGCATTTATCGCGGTGTGGTCACACGCGATGCGCTTCTCAATGGCGGTGTCAAGGCTGATGGTGAACATCCGGACGCTGCTGTAGCGATACCAGCGGACGCGCCGCTTTCAGGGCTTTTGATGCGCGTGGCTGAAAGCTCGTGGCCGGTGCCTGTCACCGATCGGCACAATCGCTATCTCGGCGCTATCAGTAAATCGGCATTGCTTGAGACGCTGGGCCGCACGGGTTGAATTGCGCCCCACACGATCTCAGGTTTTCGGGCATTTGCCCGGCCATAGGTAACTCGATCTGAAATGGACGGTAAACCATGGATTTGAATTTCAGTATCGGCGGATGGGCGGATACAATCGTCAATTATATCCTCGATCATTTTACGCCTGCGCTCAATATGATCGCGGCCACCATCGGCTTTGTAACCGACGGTATTCAAAACGCACTTCTGGCAATTCCACCCTATGCCGGTATTGCTATTCTCGCTCTGCTCGCGTTGTGGCGCGTTGGCTGGAAATTTGCAGTTTTCACGGTGTTGGCACTTGCACTCATCATTCATATGGGGCTGTGGATTGGCACCATGGAAAGCCTGTCGCTCGTGCTGGCCTCAACGATTATCGCGGTGGTCATTGGTATTCCGCTTGGCATTGCCATGGCGCGCAACGACACGGTCGCATCCGTTATTCGTCCGGTACTTGATCTGATGCAGACCATGCCTGCATTTGTCTATCTTATTCCGGCCGCAATGTTTTTTGGCCTTGGCGCTGTTCCAGGTACAATTGCGACGGTCATCTTTGCAATGCCGCCGGTGGTGCGTTTGACCAATCTCGGTATCCGCCAGGTTGATGCCGAATTTGTCGAAGCGGGTCTCGCATTTGGTTGCACATCACGGCAGCTGCTCTTCAAGGTTCAACTCCCCAACGCCATGCCGTCCATCATGGCCGGTATGAACCAGACAATCATGTTGTCGCTTTCGATGGTGGTTATCGCATCGATGATCGGGGCTGGCGGTCTTGGTAATACGGTTCTGACGGGCATCCAGCGTCTTGATGTCGGCAAGGGCTTTGAAGGCGGCCTTGCAGTGGTCATTCTTGCCGTCATTCTTGACCGCATAACGCAAAGCTTTGGCAAAGGAAATTCCGGCGGCGTGCTGGGGTTCTTCAAAAAGCTGTCCTTTATGAAAAAGACCAGCGAAGAGCCATCCTCGTCATCGTTCCGCAAGCAGGAAGCATGAATAAAAATCGGGAACAGATTCAATTCAAAGGAGAAACTATGTTCGGTAAACTGACCAAAATTGGCCTCGCAGCCGTTGTTGCAGGCAGCATGACTGCCGGAGCAGCTTTCGCGCAGGATAGCAAAACCGTAAAAATTGGTTGGGCCCCATGGTCTGATGCAGAATTTGTAACGAAGCTTGCTGCAAAGATTATTCAGGACAATCTTGGCCAGAAGGTTGAACTGGTCCAGACCGATGTTGCACCGCTTTATCAGGGCGTAAGCCGCGGTGATATTGACGCCATGATGATGGCCTGGCTGCCGGAAACGCATGCCGATTATTACAAGCGTGTGGAAGACAAGGTTGAAAATCTCGGACCGCTTTACGAAGGTGCGAAGCTTGGCTGGATCGTTCCGGATTACATTCCTGAAAGCGAAATCAGCTCAATCGAAGACCTTAAAAAGCCAGAAGTTCGCGAGAAGCTGAAGGGCGAGATTCAAGGCATCGATCCGGGTGCTGGCCTTACCCGTCTGTCTGAAGAGGCAATCAAGAAATATGGCCTTGATTACAAGCTCAATATTTCCAGTGAAGCCGCGATGCTGACGACGGTTGATCGTGCGACACGTTCGGATGGCTGGTTTGTCGCCACGTCATGGAGCCCACATTGGATGTTCGGCAAATATAAGCTGCGTTATATTGCTGATCCTGAAGGTGCATTGGGTGGTGCGGAGCATGTCGATGCGATTGCCCGCAAAGGCTTCAAGGAAGATAACCCCAAGGCGGCCGCTTTCCTTACCAAGATGAGCATTCCGATCAGTGAGCTTGAAACGGCAATGTTTGAAGCGCAGGAAACATCTTATGAAAAGGCTGTCGACAAATATATTGCCGAGCATCCTGATCGGATCAAGGAATGGCTTGCTGAATAAGCAGCCCAGATAATCGATAAGCCCGGTTTATACCGGGCTTTTCTTTGTTTATGGCTTTGCAAAGGAACTTCAAATTAGACAAATTTATAACAAGAATGAGGTTGCATATCAGCGCAAACGTGCGTTAAAGTTGTCCAGTATTATATATATCTTCTTCTGGCTTTGAGAGGCTTTGCCTTGGAAGATATACTTTTTAGCATCGACCACCTTTGGCGGGGGGCGATGCATTCGGGAGCAGGTTCTTGGGGAGGAGCCTGCTCCTTTTCATTTGGAGCCGAGTTTATTCCAGCCCGCAGGCGCGCAAAAACAGCGTCGAGACTTCCTTTTCGATGCGATCGAGGTCCAGAGGCTCGTCTTTACTCAACGACATCATACTGCGGACCTGTGCTTCAAAATCTGCATAATGTTGGGTAACCGCCCAGATATGCATCTGAAACAATAGCGGATCCACCGGCTTGATGCGTCCATCATCAACCCACGACTGAATGAGCTTAACCGCATTGTGGGTTGCAGAGACGTGTTTTTTCCAATGACGGCTCAGGAACGGTGCGCCATTGGCGATTTCGGTCGTGAAGAGGCGGGAGGCCTTTGGATTTTTTTGGCTGTATTTAAGTTTTGCGCGAATATATTGCCGGATGACCTCTGCCGGATCTTCTTCACTGCTGACGCCTAAGAAAATATCCTCCCACTCATCAAGGATGAAGATAAGAATATCTTCGTAAAGCTCTTCCTTGCTTGAAATGTAATAATGAAGCTGCGGCTTGGTCAGGCCAGCACGCTGGGCGATGCCCTGCGTTGATGCGCCGACCAGCCCTTTTTCAGCAAATTCATCGATAGCGGCTGTGCGAATAGCACCCTGAATGCGACGCCTGCGGTCGAGAACCTTGTCTCGTCCGGTCAGTTCGTTCTCATCGTTCTGGTCATCTATTGTCATACGTGCCAGCCGCTATCTTAATTACAGGCACTTATTGGCCCAGTTGCTTCTTGATGTCGAGACCTGCACCTTTGTTAACAAAGGCATCGGTTGCAACCTTGGTCATATCCAGCTCATCGCCGCTGACGATGCCAGACTTGCGCGCCAGCTCGTAAAACGCCTTGACGCGGTTCATATCGATGGCGCCGATACCTTTTTCCAGCGTGTCACCGCTGTCGATAAGCTGCAATTCTTTAAGGCGTGCAAGCTCCGCATCCAGCGTTTCCCTGCTCATATCCGCGTTGTCTTTGAGGATCAGCTCATAGGCCTTGCTGTTGTCGCCATAGAGAAAGTTGTTCCAGCCTTCGATTGAGGCTGTCACAAAGCGCTGCACCAGTTCCGGGTTTTCTTCGATCAGCTGCTGACGCGTTTCAATGGTGTTTGCGTATGTGTTAAAGCCCTGATCAGCGAGCAGGAAGGTTGTGACTTTCGCGCCTTCTTTTTCGGCATAGATCGGTTCGGCTGTAGCATAGGCCTGCTGTACGGTTTTCTTGTCGCCAAGGAACTGCGCAAGGCTATAGCCATAAGGACGGAGTTGCTCGTCCTTGAAGCCGAATTCCTTGACCAGCCATGGCCAGAACGAGAACTGACCGTCTTTGGAGATCAGGATCGTTTCCGCATTGGCGAGGTCTTTAAAATCTTTGTATTCGCCTTCATGTGCCATCAGTGCCTGCGGGTCTTTCTGATAGAAAGCAGCCACAACAGTGGTAGGCACGCCATTGGCAACATTGTTGAACGACAAAAGCAGATTGCCCGTCAGCAGAAAGTCGAGACGCCCAGCGGCCAGCATTGGGCGATTGTTGACCTGTGGTCCGCCCATTTCGATCTGTACATCGAGGCCATATTTTTCATAGGTTCCATCGGCAACGGCCTGATAGAAGCCGCCATGACCGGCCTGTGCCAGCCAGTTGGTGCCGAGTGTCACCTTGTCGAGTGCATAGGCCATCTGTGCGGAAAGGCCCATGGTGAATGCAGCAAGTCCTGCAACGAGTGTCTTTTTCATTTTGGTTCCCCTTGATTAATTCTTCAATGCCATGTCGGCGGTCCAGCCACGGGTTTTGCCGGGATTAAGCAGTCCATAAGGATCCGCCTGTTTTTTGAATTCGATCTGCACGCTGTCGATTTCCTTCATGCCACCATCTTCGATGGTATAGGCGTGAGGATCGTAAATATCGCAGCCGTCAACCTGTTCGAGTTCATCGATCAGGCGGTACATTTCATCACGGCCTTCAAAGCGCACAAGCGGCAGGGCGAAAATCTGCACTTCGCCTTCCAGGCGCGCCATTTCGTGATGCATATATTGAGTGTCGCCGTAGCGTTCGATCTGGCGTGTCACCACATCGACGTCGAACGGCCGTGGATAGGCCACCTGCAAATAGGTCCAGCCCGGCTCAGCCTTCAGCGCCTGAAGAGTGGTGTGGTTCCAGCCGCATTCGTAAGCAGGCTGTAAACCCGCCTTGTGCAACTCATCCAGTGTCATCGAGAAGGAAACCTTACCGCCAAACTCTGTGGCCAGTCGTTCGAAACGCGCCACTTCTTCCGGCGCGATCATTGCAAAAACTGCATCCTTGTCGGACGGGAAAAGATCACCAAACTTGGTGTAGAAACGTGCAAATCGACGATCGACCGTTGTCAGCAGATAACAGTCGAGATCGTCTTCGAGCGCTTTAAGGCAGAAATTCAGCGTTGCCTCATAAGTATCGAATAATGCAGCAGTATGCACCCATTCTGTCGCTTTGGTGAGACCGATTTCAAGTTCAAGAATGATACCGTTGGTGCCATAGGCGTGCTGCACCTTATGGATATCGCGGCCTTTGAGTTCGATGATTTTTGGCTCTGGTTCAACGGTGAGAACCTTCACAGAAAATACGTTGCCGTCATCGCGCAACATGCCGTGACGCAAGGAGCCGATACCGCCCGATCCGCCTGAGAAAAAGCCGCCAATGGTGGCAATGCGCCGGGTCGAGGGATACATCAACAGTTCCTGTCCCGTTTCACGCACGGCATCATCGAGGCGTGAAATACGCGCGCCACCTTCAATGCGAACCTTGCCGGGTTCGATTGCGATGATGCGGTCGATCTTGGTCATATCGAGAATGACGCCGCCTTCAAGCGGAACGCACTGGCCGTAATTGCCGGTGCCGCCGCCGCGAACGGTGATTGGAATGCGAAGTTTGGCTGCTGCGGCCGCCACGCGGCGCACTTCATCCTGATCTTTCGGGATGACGACGAGGTCGCCCAAATAATGGCCGATATCTTCCGTCAGGATCGGGCTATACCAGAAATAATCGCGGGACCGCAGTTCGACCTGCTTGGGGTCGTCATAAATGCGGATGCCTTCGATTTCGGCGCGAAACGCGGCCCAGTCATAGATGCGCTGTGGTGCGGCAGAATTCATGGGGTTCTCCGATTAAATTTTTATACCATCGCGCCAGACGACGCGACGCGCCTGCGGACGGCTGATGAGATCATTAATGTCTGTGGCTTCATACCAGATGAAATTTGTGCGCCCACCCTCAAACAGCTCTTGAACGCGGTCGCTTCCGATGAAGCGGGCGGGCAGGGTGGTGATGCTGTCGAGCCATTCATCCGGCTCAAGGTGGCAGACCGGTGCTGCCAGACGCAGAACCGAAAGCGGATCGTAATCGCCATAGGGATAGAAAGCGTCACGCACATTGTCGGAGCCAAGCATGGCGTCTATGCCCGCGCGACGCGCTTCTTTCAGCGGTGCTACACCGCGAAGACGTGGCGACTTTCCGCCAAGCCTGTCTTGCAGATAGAGATTGGATGTCGGTAGCGACACGAGTGCAGTTCCCGCATCCGCGGCAGCATTAAGAATGCGGCTTAGTTCTTCCGGCGAACGCAGCGAAAGCGAACAGGCATGACCGCAAAGAACGCGGCCCGCCATCTTGTAACGCTTGGTTGCAGCAACAATCAGCGAGAAGCCATCCGCTTCCAATTCAAGCCCTTCATCGACGTGAAAGTCGAGCTTGAGATCATGCCGGATGGCCAAACGAAACATTTCTTCGATTTTGGCATCAAGATCAGCATTGCGATAGAAGAAAGCACCAAGCACGCCGCCATCATTTGCCACGCGCTCAGCAATTGCTGAACCTGCATCAAGCACAAGATCGCCATGGATAAGGGCTGCAAGCTCCAGATCGATGCGGTCTTTCCATTCCTCGCGCAGCTCGTTCAGCACTGGCCACGCGGTCGGCACATCTGGCGTTGTCCAGTCAACATGGGTTCGGATGGCGCCAACGCCTTGCGCATAGGCTGCCTCAAGACCGCGTGTGGCGCGTGCGCGAATGTCTTCGGCATTCCAGCTCTCGCGATCAATATTCATCAGATCAATGGCATCGAACAGACATTCGACTTTGGCGCGGCCACGCTCGGCAATACGGCCAATGGTGAATGTCTTGTCGAGATGCACATGCACATCAGCGAGAAGCGGTGTGACAAAGCCGCCGCCTGTTGTTTGCGCTGGCGTCAGCGATGCAATGCGCCCATCATCGATACTGATGTCGTAATGACCGCTGCGGCCAGCAATGGCGATGCCTTTCAACATATCAGCGCTCACGACGAATCTCGCTTTCATGCCAGCGTCCCAGCACAAGGCGCGACAGCCAGCTTGTGATGAGGAAAATCACAATGCCCAGCAGCGAAACGAGGAAAAGGGCCGCAAACATGCGCGGAATTTCATTGCGGAAGCTCGATTCCAGAATACGCGAGGCGAGGCCAGTGCTCTGGCCGGCGCTGCCTGCAACAAATTCAGCCACCACAGCACCGATCAGCGAGAGCCCACCAGCGATCTTGAGTGCTGCCATAAAATAAGGCAGGGCGCTTGGCGCAAGCAGATAGCGCAGTCGCTGCCATGGTGAGGCACGATAAAGCTTGAATAGATCACGCAGATTATGATCCGCGCTACGCAGGCCGATGACTGTGTTTGACAGGATCGGGAAGAAAGCCACAATCCACGCGCAGATCAGCAGGGCTGAAAACGTATCGCGGACATAGATCAGGATCAGCGGTGCAATGGCAATCACCGGCGTTACCTGAAGAATGACGGCAAACGGAAAGAAAGCCATTTCGATTGGTCGCGACAGTGCGAAGATCATGCCGAGCAGAACGCCGCCGACAATCGCGCAGAGCAGCGAAATCAGCGTGAGCTTAACTGTAAACCACATGGAGTTCATCAGCGATGGCCCGTCTTTGATCAGCGTCTCGCCGATGAGCGACGGAGCAGGGATCAGGTAATGCGGCACATTGTAATAGCGCACCAGACCTTCCCAGATGCCAAGTGCGATGATGATCGCAAGCGTTGGCATGATGATGCGCAGATTGCGTTCACGACGGGCGAGGCGGTGTTGTTCGGAATTCAGAACAGGCGTTTGGTTTTGCATTTCCCTGTCCTCAGTGGTCAATGTCTTGCGACGAAAGCGTTGCGGTGAGTGCATCGGAAACGCGGGCGCAATCTGTTGCGTAAGCTTCTGTGGTGCGGAAATTTTCAGCGCGAGGATAGCTGCCTTCAATCGCAATATCCGCAACCACGCGTCCGGGGCGTGCAGCCATGACGATGACGCGGTTTGAGAGATAGACAGACTCATAAACGCTGTGCGTGACAAAGATCACGGTCAGGCCGTGTTCTTGCCAGAGCCGCAACACATCATTGTTGAGCTTGAAGCGCGTCATTTCATCAAGTGCCGCAAAAGGCTCATCCATCAACAGAAGGCGCGGACGTGTGACCAGTGCACGGGCAATGGAAACGCGCATTTTCATGCCGCCCGAAAGCTCACGCGGATAGGCATCGGCAAAGCGCGACAGACCTACCTGTGTGAGCACTTCTTCGACGCGCGGCGTGGCATCTTTGCGCGACATGCCGGAAAGACGCAGCGGCAAATAAACATTGTCGAAAACGCTGGCCCACGGCATGAGCGTCGGTTCCTGAAACACAAAGCCGATGTCCTGCGCACCAATGGGGCCTTTGCCCGGTGCATGGCCATTGACACGAATGTCGCCTGCCGAAATGGATTCAAGGCCCGCGATCATGCGCAGCGCTGTGCTCTTGCCGCAGCCCGATGGGCCGAGGAAGCTTACGAATTGACCTTGTTCAATCTTGAGCGACATATCGCTGACCGCAATGACGCCCGTGCCATATTGCTTATAAACGCTGTTTATATCAATCAGGGAAGATGGAGTTTGCGAGTTGGGGGCCACGCTCATCGTCCTTACCAGGCAGGTTGGTTATCAAGCCACGAGAGCGGCGCTCGTTCAATCTCGGCCAGAACTTCGACCAGCCGCTCGGCAGCAAAGTCGATGGTCTTACGACCTTTTTCGGCAGATGCGAGCGTAGCATCGCCAGCGGCGCCGTAAGGATTGATGTCCTGTATCTGCCAAGCGGGCTTCGCTCCACCGCCGAGTGACAGATGCTTGTAATCAGAAGCGAGTGTTTCGGTCAGTGTGCGGAAATTCTGTGCCTTCGACATGTCCACCAGATCGGGGTGGAATTCGAGCATGACCGAGGTTTCCATGTCACCGGCATGAATGCCGTGCTTGAGATCGTGCTCGCTGTAAACGCCTTCCGGCATTCCGAGGCCAAACCAGTTGACGCTGAACACCATCATATTGTGTTTGATACGCAATTCGCGCGCCACAATGTCCATGACGGTGATTTGGCCGCCGTGGCTGTTGAGCAGTGCCATTTTGCGAACGCCGCTTGCGGCAACGCAGGCGCCAATTTCACACCACATGCGAATGAGAGTCTCTGCCGAGAATGTCAGCGTGCCGGGGTAAAGGCTGTGCTCATTGCTTTTGCCGATGGCCTGCGTTGGCAGAAAAAGCGCGTGGCTCTCATTGGGCAGGCGGGCAATGGTTTCTCTGACCATGCCATCCACAATCGCCGCATCCACCGCCAGTGGCAGATGAGGCCCGTGCTGTTCAATTGCGCCGACGGGCAGAACCGCCACGACCTTCTCACGCTCGAGGCGGGAAAACGCTTCGCTCGTGTACTCAGACCAATATCTTTTCAAGGTGGTGGCTCCTGCATTCTTGGGAGGCGGTAAAGCTTTTTACTAAACAATCTGACCGATCGGTCAAACTAAATGTTTAAAAAAATAGCGATGCATGCAATTAAGGTGTGAATCCGTGACGATTTCGCCACGCGACAGCCCGCCACATGATTATGATACGCGGAAAATCCCCGGAGGTCCGATGGACAACAGATGCATTATTATTGGTGCGGGCCATGCAGGTTCGCAGGCTGCAATCAGTCTGAGACAGGAAGGCTATGCGGGCGAAATTGTCCTGATCAATGATGAGCAGGATATCCCCTATCACAAGCCGCCGCTTTCCAAGTCTTATCTGAAAGCACCTGAAAGCGGGATTTTGGTGCTGCGCCCGGAGAGCGCTTATCGCGATAATAATATTGAAATGCTTTTTGGGCGCAGCGTTGAGCATGTGTCTTTGACGGATAAGACTGTCACGCTTGATGACGGCGAGGTGCTCAATTGGTCGGAGCTGGTTTTTGCGACCGGTGCGCGCGCCCGCATTCCTGATATGCCGGGCGTTGATCTGAGTGGTGTTGTCACGCTACGCCGTTTGGAGGATGCGCGCCGCATTGCCCAGATGATGCCACGTGTTGAAAATGTGGTGATTATCGGTGGTGGCTTTATCGGCCTTGAAATGGCGCATAGCGCAGTCGGTCTTGGCAAGAAGACGGTCTTGATTGAAGCCGCTCCTCGCGTACTGGGGCGTTCGGTTGCCACACATATTTCATCGCATGTTGAAACACGCAGCCGTGCTGCGGATATTACGCTTCTGACAGGTGTGGGTGTTGAGGCCATTGAAGGCAAAGACGGCCGCGTGACAGATGTAAAAGCAGCCAATGGCACGCTTTTCCCAGCTGATATGGTGGTGCTGGGTACGGGTGCTGTTCCAAATGTCGAGCTTGCACGCGACACCGGACTTGTTGTCGATAATGGTATCGTGGTGGATGAGCATATGCGTGCGTCGAGTGAGCATGTTTATGCGATTGGCGATTGCGTGAGCTATGTGCATTTCCATGCAGGTCGTCGCGTTCGACTGGAATCAGTGCAGAATGCGACCGATCAAGCCAAGCATGTTGCACGCTCGATTGTTGGTCGCGGCACCCCTTTTCGTGATGTGGCATGGTTCTGGTCGGATCAGGGTGACATGAAGTTACAGACCGCTGGCCTGTCATTCGATGCCGACCGTCATATTGTGTTGGGCAACCTCGAAGATAATGCGTTCTCGGTATTTCATTTCGCGGGCGACAAGCTGATTGCGGTCGATTCCATCAACCGTCCGGCGGATCACATGATCGCCCGGCGGCTTCTTGCAGCGGGTATCAACCCCACTGAAGACGATATTGCAGCGGGCGCTGCACGGCTCAAAGAATTGCTCGCAGCAGCGCCAAAGACTTAAGGATATAGAATGACTGTTTTGAAACATCTGCTGCCAGCCGATATGGCCGCACCTTTTGCTGCTTATAGCCATGGTGTGAAAGTAAATGCAGGGGCAGAGCTGGTATTCTGCTCTGGCCAGCTTGGCATTGCGCCGGATGGTTCCGTGCCGGAAGATGCAGGTGCGCAGGCAGAACTTTGCTTTGAAAATATCCGCCGTATCCTGCGCGATGGCGGTATGGAATTTTCCAATGTCGTGCGCATCAATGCTTATGTGACGGATCGCGCTTATATGCGTGCCTATATGGATGTGCGGGACCGTCTGTTTCCGCAACCTGCACCAGCCTCGACACTGATGATTGTTTCCGGCTTTACGCGCGAAGAATTCAAGGTTGAAATCGAGGTCGTGGCTGCCAAATAATCTGCTTGTTTGCGGCTCATTTGAACAAAAAATAACACCCGCCGCGGGAGGAGCGGCAGGTGTCATTTAGGGTAAGACCGGAATGGGAGGAGGAGGTCCGGTCTTGAGATCACCGAGGAAAATGGGAGGAGGGAACACCCCGGTGAAAACTCTGAAAACTTTAGAACCGCGTGGTTTTAAGTGTCGCGGTTCTTATTAGGCTTAAGCCTTTTGATGGCGCGCTCTTAGCGAGCAGCAGCCTTACGTGCAACGAATGGAATTTCCGAAGGCATAATGCCGAGGTCGTTCAGTTCGCGTGGGCTCAGGCGGCTCAGTTCGTTTACAGTGTTACGGTAACGGCGCCAGTTGTTGTACGAGCGGATCAGGTTCATTTCTCTCACCTAGTCAAAAATCAAATCTCTTTGTTGCCCACAGCATATAGGCTGCTCGCTTCGAAAGTTGCAGAGCCAGATTTGCATAGCTGCTGTGCAATTTAGCCTGTCGATTGCATGGATTTTGCGCGACTTGGTCATTTTATAATCACAATCATCTCACCACATGACCAAATCACTGATTTTAAGGCGCTCCACCGACATAATCCTTTCTAAGGTGTTAATGGATAGGTCGGCCCATGCTCGTCTCGCTCCTACTTAGAGAGTTCTTTTGCATAACGGGCGCGCGCAGATTCTTGTCGCAAAAATCCGGGAATTTGTCGGTTGAAGGCAACAATTCTGCATGACTCCCAAAGCGGATTGAGATAAGTCAATCATGTCGTGTGATGGAGCGTTGTGTTTTACGAGATCGTTCTGTCACTGTTTGTCTGCGGGAGAGAGCTGATGCAAGTTGGCCACCGAAGGGGAAATCGCCCGAAATCTCTCAGGTACAAGGAACCGCAGGCGGGTAAGGCAACTCTGGAAAGTCGGGGGAAACCCTGCGCCGAAGGTGTAAGTGTAGCTTTATAGCTATGCGAGTCTCTCAGGCTTGAGACAGAGGGGCACGAAGCAACCGCATTTCGCGGAGGCATACGTGCGACTCTGGAGTTGTTATGGGCGATACCGCACACTTGAATACCCTGCCTTTGCAGGATCTGCATGAGGAAGCTGGCGCACGCTTTGGCGGTTTTGCTGGCTGGAATATGCCGATCACTTATCCGCTTGGCGTTATGAAGGAACATCTTCACACGCGTGAGCATGTCGGCCTTTTCGATATTTCTCATATGAAGCTGATTGAGGTTTCGGGCGCAGACGCAATTGCGCTTATTGCGCAAACCTGTCCGCTTGATCCGTCGGTTCTGAAAACCGGCCAATCGAAATATACGCTCTTCCTCAATGAAAAGGGCGGCGTTCTTGACGATCTTATTGTCACGCGTCTGGGTGAGGACCGGTTCATGGTTGTTGCCAATGCCGGCAATGCGAGCGCTGATATTGAACACCTCAATGAAGCGGCATCTGGCAAGGATGTAACGGTCAATCCGCTGGATCGCGTTTTTCTGGCCATTCAGGGGCCGGAAGCCGAAAGCGTGATTAATGATGCCGGTCTTAAAGGCGCAGAACTCGGTTTTATGAGCGGCTTTGAACCCAATCCTAACTGGTTCATGACCCGTTCGGGCTATACCGGCGAAGACGGTTTTGAAATTGGCTTGCCTGCCGATGAGGCGCGTGCGCTTGCAACCAAGCTTCTGGCTGACGAACGCGTCGAATGGATTGGCCTTGCCGCTCGCGACAGCCTGCGCCTTGAAGCGGGTCTTTGCCTGCACGGTCAGGACATCACGCCGGAAACCGATCCGGTCTCTGCCGGTCTCACATGGGCAATCACCAAGCCTGTGCGTGAAAAGGCTGCCTTTAATGGCGCCAAAGCCGTGCTTGACGCGATTGCTAAGGGTGCAACCGCCAAGCGCGTTGGCCTTAAGCCGGAAGGCCGTCAGCCTGTTCGTGCTGGTGCAGAACTTTTTGACGAATCCGGTTTTCAGATTGGCACTGTTACATCGGGTGGCTTCGGCCCATCCGTAGGTTTTCCGGTTGCCATGGGTTATGTCGAGGCAAGCCTCGCAGTGCCTGGTACCCGCATTTTTGCTGATGTCCGCGGTAACAAGGTTCCCGTTGATGTTCATGCACTTCCCTTCACACCGCATCGCTATCGCAAAGGATGATTTCCATGGCCAATATCCTGTTCACCGAAGATCATGAGTGGATCAGCGTCGAGGGTGGCGTTGCCACTGTCGGCATCACGATCCACGCACAGGAGCAGCTGGGCGACCTCGTATTCGTCGATCTGCCGGAAATCGGTCGCACTGTTTCCAAGGGCGAGAGCATCGTCGTTGTTGAATCGGTCAAGGCCGCTTCCGACGTCTATGCGCCGGTCGATGGTGAAGTCGTTGAAGTGAACGAAGCCGTTTCAAGTGACCCGGCTCTCGTTAATCAAGCTGCAGAAGGCGATGGCTGGCTGTTCAAGCTCAAGCTTTCCGATGAAGGCCAGCTTTCGGGGCTTCTCGACAAGGCCGGTTATGACAAACTCGTAGGATAAAAAAATGACGGTAACTGTTCTACCCTTTGTTGCCCGTCATATCGGGCCACGTGTGGAAGACGAGCGTGCAATGCTTGCAGCGCTCGGCCTTCCTTCCATGGAAACACTGATTACGCAGGCTGTTCCGGCATCCATCCGCTTGAACCGTGCGCTTGATCTGCCGGCAGCTTTGAGCGAACACGCAGCCCTTGCGGAGCTTAATGAAATCATGGGCCGCAATGTGGTGAAGAAGAGCTTCATCGGTGCGGGCTATCATGGTGTGCAGACACCACCTGTCATTCAGCGCAACCTGTTTGAAAATCCAGCCTGGTACACGGCTTACACGCCTTATCAGTCGGAAATCAGCCAGGGCCGTCTGGAGCTTCTGTTTCACTTTCAGACGCTTGTTGCCGAGTTAACCGGTCTTCCGGTTGCCTGCGCTTCGCTCTTGGATGAAGCGACAGCCATTGCTGAAGCTGTGGGCGTTGCCATTCGTCATCATCGCGACAAGCGTGAGCGGGTTCTGCTTGCAGGCGATCTGCATCCGCAGAGCGTTGATGTGATCAACACCCGCGCGGAGCCACTTGGCTGGCAGGTTGAAGCCGGAAGTGTTGTCGACGATAACACCGCTGCGGTCGTCATCCCATGGCCGGATACGCGCGGTGTTTATGGCGACTTCACTGCTGTCATTGCCGATGCCAAGGCCAAGGGCGCTCTTGTCATCGCTGTTGCTGATCCGCTGGCGCTGACTATTCTGGAAGCCCCTGCCAAGTGGGGCGCTGACATGGCTGTCGGCTCCATGCAGCGCTTTGGCGTTCCAATGGGCTTTGGTGGTCCACATGCTGCATATCTCGCAGTATCCGAGCCGCTGACGCGTATCATTCCGGGCCGTATTGTCGGCCAGTCGGTCGATGCGCATGGCCGTGCCGCTTATCGTCTGGCACTCCAGACCCGCGAGCAGCATATCCGCCGCGACAAGGCGACTTCGAACATCTGCACCGCGCAGGCGCTGCTCGCCAATATGGCAGCAGCCTTTGCTATCTGGCACGGCCCGACAGGTCTTCAAGCCATTGCAACGCGCGTTGCTACTCTTGCATCGCGTTTTGCAACTGGCCTCAAGGCTGCGGGTGTCGAAATTGCAGGCGACAGCCTGTTCGACACGGTTACGATCAAAGTTCCGGGCAAAGCCGCAAACATTTCCGCAGAAGCCGATAAAGGTGGTCGTCTGATCCGCATCATCGATGCGGATACGGTTGGTGTGACCTTTGATGAAACCTCGACCGAAGACGATCTTGCAGCACTCGCCATTTTGTTTGGTGCAAAGCCAGTTGGCAACGACGATCTGCTGGTTCCGGGTAAAGGACGCGGTGACGGCTTCCTGACACAGGACGTGTTCCATTCGCACCGCTCCGAAACCGAGATGATGCGCTTCCTGCGTCGTCTGGCCGATAAGGATCTGGCGCTTGATCGTGCGATGATCCCGCTTGGCTCCTGCACGATGAAGCTCAATGCGGCAGCAGAAATGATGCCGGTGAGCTGGAACACGGTTGCCAATCTGCATCCGTTCGCACCTGCCGCGCAGACGACCGGCTATGCCAAGATGACCTCGGATGTCGAAGCATGGCTTTGCGAAGTCACCGGCTTTGCAGGCGTATCGCTACAACCAAATGCTGGCAGTCAGGGCGAATATGCGGGTCTTCTCGCAATCCGCCACTATCACCAGGCACGCGGCGAAGGTCATCGCAACATTTGCCTGATCCCATCTTCTGCGCATGGCACCAATCCTGCCAGCGCATCGATGGCTGGCATGAGCGTTGTGGTCGTCAATTGCCGTCCGGATGGCGATATCGACATTGATGATCTGAAAGCCAAGGCTGAGAAGCATCGCGATAATCTCGCGGCCTTCATGATCACCTATCCGTCGACCTATGGCGTGTTCGAAGAAGGTATCAAGGCTTTCTGCGAGATTGTCCATGACAATGGCGGTCAGGTCTATTTCGACGGTGCAAACCTCAATGCACTCGTTGGCCTTGCGCGTCCTTGCGACATTGGCGCAGACGTCTGCCACATGAACCTGCACAAGACCTTCTGCATTCCACATGGCGGCGGCGGTCCGGGTGTCGGTCCCATTGGCGTGGCCAAGCATCTGGTGCCTTATCTGCCAGGGCATGTTGATCTGGGTTCCAAGCACGCTGTTTCCGCAGCACCGTTTGGCAGTGCATCCATTCTGGTCATTACGTGGATGTATATCCGCATGATGGGCGGTAACGGTCTCAAGAAGGCAACCGAGGCTGCAATCCTCAACGCCAACTACATCGCGCATCGCCTGAAGGACGCTTATCCGATCCTTTATACTGGCGCGCATGATCGTGTGGCGCATGAGTGCATCGTGGATACGCGCGTGCTCAAAGACAGCGCAGGCGTCACCGTGGAAGATGTTGCCAAGCGCCTCATCGACTATGGTTTCCACGCACCGACCATGTCATGGCCGGTTGCCGGAACGCTGATGATTGAACCGACCGAGTCTGAGCCAAAGTCGGAAATCGACCGTCTTTGCGATGCGATGATTGCCATTGCAGGTGAGGCGAAAAAGGTTGCCGATGGTGTCTGGCCGAAGGATGATAATCCACTAGCCAACGCACCGCACACGGCAGGCGATACACTGGCGTCCGATTGGACACATCCCTACACGCGTGAGGAAGCCGTGTTCCCGGCAAGTGCGCTGGGTGGCGACTTTGACACGACAGCAAAATATTGGCCGCCGGTCAGTCGCGTTGACAATGTGGGGGGTGACAGAAATCTTATCTGTTCTTGCCCACCCGTTGCGTCTTACGGCTAGTAACACTTTGTTAAGCGAGGGAACGGAGCGGTACTCTATCGCTCCGTTTGAGATAAAATTTCCGGTTCTTCCTGTTGGAATTGTTTATCAGCAAAAGAACAGGAAATGGCTTTTGAGTGCCGGAATGATGATGAGAACTCTGTTCCCATTCAATCATTTTTCAAGAACATTATGCATGATCATAAAAAGCGCTGCGGGAACGTGGCGCTTTTTTATTTTTGTTCTAACTTACTGAAATTTAGGCAAAAAAAGAGCCGGACTAAAAAGTCCGGCTAAGTTATGAAGGTGCCATAAAGGCAAACCTCCAGAGGGGAACACTTACCGCGCGCAATGGGAGGAGGCGCAAGCGGTAAGCACCTGTCATATGGACCCGTTGACACTATTCTTCAAGCCCTAAATGACGAAATTTTTGACCATTTCGGAAAATTCTGAAACTTTTTGATTGTTCAACAATTTTTAGACGATGATTGGTCAATATTAGTGGCCATTTCTGCCACGAGAGTGCTCCAAATCGAAACAATCACCTGTTCCATCGCCGGTACGGTTGCGACTCATAAATTGCGCCCAAAAGTTCTGGCAAGGATTTTCAGCACTTCATGTCTGCAAGATATATCGTAAGCACATTGGCATCAATGCGAATGAAGAATCCGGATCACACTCAAGTCATGAACAGAGGCCGTGTAGAGATCATCTGGCGCGCTGGCTGCGTTTTTATCGATCATTTCGCATCTGTAAAAGCCATAGTTTTTAGTCTTTTCAAGAGCTTATTCAGGCTCCCTCAAACTAGGCAGAATGTGATCATTCTCTTATTGTTGACTCTATAAGCTTTTGAAATGGTTAGAATAATTCTAAAACATTCCTATGTGGGTCAAGTTCATTTTGCTTGCAGTACTGATGGCATGGATATAAAAAGATGACAAATAAAGGAAGGCTTCTGCCGGTTTTAAGAGAGTTAATTGAGGGGCAGGTTGACAACTCTGTCTTTTGGATAAATTTGAATGCTCGTACCATTTCTCATTATGTTCCGCGAAGGCGTGGAAGCAGCGCTGATCGTTGGTATCATCGCAAGCTACCTGCATCAGACAGGGCGCAGCGCATGGATGCTCGTTGTCTGGATCGGTGTCCTGCTGGCAATCGCTTTATCGCTGGCTGTCGGCGCAATTCTCCAGCTTATCAGCGCAGAATTCCCGCAAAAGGCACAGGAGCTTTTTGAGGCTATCATTGGGCTTATTGCTGTTTTCGTGCTGACTTCCATGGTTTTCTGGATGCGCAAGGCTGCCCGTTCCATCAAGGCTGAGCTGCATCATTCAATCGATGCAGCTTTTGAAACGCCGACACATAAGGGCTTCGGTCTTATTCTGATGGTGTTTTTTGCTGTGGCGCGCGAAGGGCTTGAATCTGTCTTCTTTCTGCTTGCTGCATTCCAGCAGAGCGAAGGCGGCGAAGCGCCGCTTGGTGCGCTGTTGGGTGTGGTTCTGGCAGCGTTTGTTGGCTACGGCATTTACCGTGGTGGCCTCAAACTCAATTTGCGGCGCTTTTTCCGCTGGACCGGTGTTTTCATCCTGGTCATTGCAGCGGGCATTCTGGCTAACTCCGTCATGGCGCTTCATGAAGCCGGCATCTGGAACCACTTCCAGACGGTCGTATTCGATATGAGCGAAATCCTGCCACTTGATAGCACCCTTGGCTCGGTTCTGGCCGGTATCTTTGGCTATATCGCGACACCGACGATCAGCGAAGTGGTTGCCTATGTCGGGTTCCTTGTGCCTGCGCTCATAATTTTCCTGATGCCGCCTTCCGCACCTGCGCAAAGTGCTGCCGCCAAGAACGCAGCTTAATCGAAGAGATTTTTTATGACCCAGCCGAAAAGCCCGAAATCCACTGCACCATTCTCGCGCAACCTTGCGCGCTTGGTGCTGGTGCTGGCCATTGTTCTGGTGTTGGCGGCGGGTGCTGCTTTCTATTACGCCTCGCGCGTTTCAGATAAATCGCGCCATGCAGATGGCGATGGCAAAGTGCAGATCGTGGTCAATGCGAAAAGCTGCGATCCAAATGAGTTGACAGTTCCTGCGGGGCGCACGGTTTTTGAAATCGTCAACAAGTCGGACCGCTCGGTTGAGTGGGAAATTCTTGATGGTGTCATGGTGCTCGAAGAGCGGGAGAATATCGCGCCGGGCTTCAAACAAACACTGTCAGCGAAGCTTTCGCCGGGCGAATATCAGATTACTTGTGGCCTTCTTTCCAACCCGCGCGGCAAGCTGATCGTAACGCCATCGGCAAGCAGCGAAGCTGAAAAAGGCAAGTTGCCGTTGACGGCATTCCTCGGTGCACTGGCTGAGTATCAGATTTATCTTGCAACCGAAGTTGTCGAATTCCAGAAGGCCGTTGCAACGCTTTCCGATGCCATTTCTAACGGCAATATCGAAGCTGCACAGGCCGCTTATGCACCAGCACGCGAGGCTTACGCACGTATCGCTCCAGTTTCAGAAGCTTTCTCTGATCTTGATACGGCAATCAATGCGCGCGCTGATTTCTTTGAAAAGCGTGAGCAGGACCCAGCCTTTGGTGGCCTGCATCGTATCGAATATGGACTGTTTGAACAAAAATCGCTGGAAGGTTTGCAGCCCGTTGCCAATAAATTGGTAGAAGACGCGGCTGGCCTGAAGGATCGCATTCGTGCGCTGCGTATTTCGCCTGACCGAATGCTGGCGGGCACGTCATCGGCGCTCAATCGCTTTGCGTCCACCGCTGGGGATGCAGGCGATGATCGTTACGCACATACAGATTTGCAGGTATTTGCAGGCCTTGTTGAAGGCGCCGCCAAGACAGCGGACGTGTTGCGTCCGATCGTCGTCAAAGTCGATCCCAAGGCATTTGAAGGGATTGATGCTCAGGTGTCTGTCGTGAAGGCGCTGCTTAGCGCTCAGAATGGCAAGGCATATAACACGCTTTCCAGTGATGAGAAGGCGAAAATCAAGGACGGCGCGATGGCTCTCGCCGACCAGTTTTCAAAACTCCGCGATCAACTTGGAGTGGATTAATGTCCAAGAAATTTTTCAAGAACGAGAATGTTAAAAAAGACAGCGTAGCATCGCCAGAACGCCGTGCAATTTTACTCGGTGCCGGTGCTACGGGGGTTGCAAGCGTGCTTGCATCGCAAGTGGCTCATGCACGCTCTTCCAACAATTCACTTTCTTCAGAGAGCGTAACCAACGCGCCTGAAAGCGACAAGTTGCAGGAGAGCCAGCCGTTTTATGGTATGCATCAGCCCGGCATTGTGACGCCGCGTCCAGCAACTGGTCTTGCCGCCTCGTTCGATGTTCTGGCGCGTGACCGCGCAGACCTTGAACGCATGTTCAAGCTTTTAACAGAGCGCGCAGCCTTTCTCATGAAGGGGGGCAAGCCACCAGTGCTTGATCCGAAATTCCCGCCTGCTGATTCCGGCATTCTCGGGCCAACGGTTACACCAGATAACCTCACGATCACCGTGGGCTTGGGGAATTCGCTCTTTGATGATCGTTTTGGGCTGAAGCCGTTCAAGCCAAAGCACTTGCAGCGCATGACGGGCTTTCCCAATGACGCCTTGCAAAAAGATCTCTGCCATGGCGATCTGGTAATCCAGTTCTGCTCGAACACCGCAGACACCAACATCCATGCGCTGCGCGATATCATGAAGAACATGCCTGATCTTCTGATGGTCCGCTGGAAACAGGAAGGCTCTGTTCCTGTGCAGCCGCCGCATTCTCCAAAAGCCAAGGAAAGCGCGCGCAATTTCCTCGGTTTCCGCGATGGTTCTGCCAATCCCGATGCCGCTGACAAAACGCTTATGGATCGCATTGTCTGGATACAACCCGATAAAGGTGAGCCGGAATGGGCGGCAAATGGCAGCTATATGGCGGTGCGTATCATTCGCAACTTTGTCGAGCGCTGGGATCGCACCCCGTTGCAGGAGCAACAGACTATTTTCGGGCGCGAAAAAGATAGCGGTGCACCGTTTGATGGTAAAACCGAAGCTGATGTGCCTGATTATTCAAAAGACCCAGAGGGTAAGGTTACGCCGATGGATGCGCATATTCGGCTGGCCAATCCACGCGATGCCAATGCCGAACAACATCTTATTTTGCGCCGTCCGTTCAACTATTCCAATGGTGTTACGAAGTCTGGCCAGCTTGATATGGGGCTGCTGTTCATTGCTTATCAGGCTGATTTGGAAATGGGCTTTATCACTGTTCAGAAGCGCCTCGATGGTGAACCTCTGGAAGAGTATATCAAGCCGATCGGCGGCGGTTATTTCTTCACGCTACCCGGCGTGAAAAATCAGGATGACTTTTACGCACGCGCACTCCTGCAGGCGAGTGGGCCGCAGAATGCGCGTGGGTGAAGGTCTTATCACCACGGAGAGGTAAATATGAAATATCGTCTGCCATTGCTCGCGTCGGCTTGTGTCGTCGCTCTGTCTCTCAGCTTTGGTGCTGCAAAGGCCGAAGTTTCCCCACTCGATCTCGTTCAGCCAATCGCTGACTATAAGATTTACGTTCAGGATAATCTTGATGTGCTCGTGAAGGACACAAAGGCTTTCACCGACGCAATCAAGGCTGGCGATCTGGCTAAGGCGAAAGAGCTTTATCCATCCTCGCGCGTTTCCTATGAAAAGATCGAACCGATTGCAGAGCTTTTTGCCGATCTTGATGCGTCAATTGACAGCCGCGCTGATGATCATGAAGATGCGGAAAAGTCGGACGATTTTACCGGTTTCCATCGTCTGGAATATGGCTTGTTCGCGCAAAACTCAACCGAAGGCTTGGCGCCAATCGCGGATAAGCTCTACGCAGATGTTGTTGAGCTTCAGAAGCGCATCAAGGACATGACCTTCCCTCCTGAAAAGGTTGTCGGTGGCGCCGCAGCCTTGATGGAAGAAGTCGCTGCAACCAAGATTTCAGGTGAAGAAGACCGTTATAGCCATACGGACATCTGGGATTTCCAGGCCAATGTTGATGGTTCCCAGAAAATCGTTGAACTGTTCCGTCCGTTGATCGAAAAAGAAAATCCTGAGCTTTTGAAAAAGTCGGATGCAAACTTCAAAACTGTCAACGACATTCTTGCGAAATACAAGAAGGGCGATGGCTACGAATTATACGACAAGCTGACTGAGGAAGATCGCAAAGTTATGGCTGGCGCCATTACCACGCTTGCAGAAGACCTTTCGACCTTGCGCGGGACGCTTGGCCTGAACTAAGGCTTTCGTGCTGCACGGAAAATGGCGGGCATTGCCCGCCATTTTTATTTATATGTCATGCGGACAAGCGCAGCTTGATTTCCGCATTGAGTAGAATGCGGCTTTCGGCCGGAATGCTCAACTGGCTTTCCGTGGTTTCCCCGAGTGTGCGAAACAAAAGCTCCATCGCCAGTCGTCCGATTTCGTTATAGTCCTGCGCAACTGTGGTTAGTGGCGGACAAGTGTATTCAGACAGCGGATTGTTGTCGTGGCCGGCAACACGAATATTACAGTCATTCAACCTGCCGACCTTTATGCCGGCTTGCCAGAGGGCAGAGATAACTCCAAAGGCAATACGGTCATTTGCACAGAGGATCGTGCTGGTTGGAAACTTGCCTTTTTCCCGCAGAAAACGTGACGCTTGTTCAAAGGCATATTGCTCGAAATCCCAGCTGCGGCTTTGTTCCAGCTCGATCGTCCTTGGTGTAAATCCAAGTTTTTCCATCGCCGTGCAATAGGCTTCCTGTCGTTTGATGGCATTGTTGTTGACGAGCGGCATAGAAAAATAACATGGCTCGCTTCCTGAACGGCACAGATAGTCGACAATCAGATGAAATGATTTCGAATTGTCCGTGCCAACGAAAGGTGAGGTGCTATCGAGCGGAGAGTCTACATAAACAATCGGCACATCCTCGGAGAGACGTGTGAGGGTGGAATGATGCGATTGCTCGCCGAGAGGGGCAATGATGGCTCCAGCTACATTGAGGGATCGCAACGTCTCAATGGCTTCTTTTTCCAACTCAGGTTTGCCGTCCGAAGATAGCACGATTGCCAGATATCCGTGCCGCTCCGCAAGTGTTTGTAGCCTTCGGGTCATTGCCATGTAGAAGTGATCAAGCTGGTTAGGAATGATAATTCCTAAAATTGTCGTGCGTCGTCTATTAAGGTTCACTGCGAAAAGATTTGGCCTGAACCCGGATACCTTTATCGCAGTTTCAATCCGTATACGGGTTTGCGGGCGCACTGAATCCGGGTCGTTAAAATACTTGGAAACTGTCGGACGGGACAGTCCTACGAACTCGGAGAAGTCTTCCATGGTGCGGATATTTTTGCGCACGTTCATTGTCCTGTCCGCCATTCTCTGTTCCACATTTGTTGAGTTTACTGGAACATTACGTTTGCTTGCTTAGGGATGATGCGTTCTTTTTAAGCGGTGTTCTGAACGCGCCTAACACCCAATTATCCGCATAAAGAATATAGTAATCAATATTTTAGTGCGTATGGTCTTATATCGCTCTTCCTGCCAGCAAGATGAAATCAAAGTGTCAAAGGTCAATCGAAACGTCAAGCGGACAATTGACTTTACGCCGATTGATGCAGTGAACTGAGAGATGTGCTAGACTTTATTTTAGAGGAGATCACTATTGAGTGTGATAAAAAAATCCATAGCAATAATTTTCAAAAGCCGGAGTCCGTTTGACTTAAAATGCAAATGAAAACCATGCTTGACAAAGAATGGATCGACGAGCGATAAATTTTACACATGTAAGAAATTTGCTATGCTTTCGTAAAGGAGGAGACGAGATGCGAAACAAATTTTATATAGCGGGGCTTATTGCCTCGGTGGCAGGTGGCGTGATTATGGCGAGTACGGCGAGTGCCGAAGAGTTGACCATAGCGACAGTCAACAATGCTGACATGATAATAATGCAGAAGCTTTCGTCGGAGTGGGAAAAGGAAACCGGCAACAAGCTTAACTGGGTGGTTTTAGAAGAAAATGTTTTGCGCCAGCGCGTCACCACTGACATTGCAACCAAGAGCGGTCAATTCGACATTATGACGATCTGATCAAGCCTGTGCGAGCAGGTCTCACGGTCGATGACAAGCTTTATGCGGTCCCATTTTATGCGGAAAGCTCGTTCACCCTTTATCGTAAAGATCTGTTTGATGCTGCCGGCCTTACCATGCCGGGCGAGCCGACTTACGAGCAAATCAAAGAATTCGCCACCAAGCTGACTGACAAGTCGAAAGAGCAATATGGTCTTTGCCTGCGCGGTAAGCCGGGCTGGGGCGAAAATATGGCCTATCTCGGTACGCTCGTGAATACCTATGGTGGTCGTTGGTTTGATGAGCAGTGGAAACCACAGATCAATTCCGATGAATGGAAGAAGGCGATCAACTTCTACGTCGATCTGATGAAGGAAGCGGGACCTCCCGGAATTACCTCGAACGGCTTTAATGAAAATCAGGCTTTGTTCTCGACTGGTCATTGCGCTATGTGGATTGATGCTACCTCAGCAGCCGGTCGTATCTATGACAAAACGCAGAGCCAAGTTGCGGATAAGGTCGCTTTCACAAAGGCACCTGTCGAAGTAACGCCGAATGGTTCTGCGTGGGCCTGGTCGTGGAACCTCGCAATTCCTGCTTCGACAAGCAAAGCGGAAGCCGCAAAGTCATTCTTGAAATGGGCAACGTCGAAAGACTATGTTGATCTGGTTGGCGAGAAAGAGGGTTGGGTTGCCGTTCCTCCGGGCACGCGCCAGTCGACTTACGCCAATGAGAACTATAAAAAGGCAGCACCTTTTGCTGAAACAGTTCTCAAGGCGATCGAGTCTGCTGATCCGACCAAGCCAACCAAGGACCCGGTTCCTTATACTGGAATCCAGTTCGTAGCGATCCCTGAATTCCAGGCGATCGGCACGATTGTCGGCCAGGCGATTTCGTCAGCTGTTGCCGGCCAGCAGAGCGTGGATGCAGCTCTTGATGGCGCGCAGCGTCAGGCAGAGCAGATCATGACACAGGCCGGTTACATCAAATAAACTGGTACATGCCAAAGACCTGCTGCCCAATTATTAAAACAGGGCAGCAGGCAGAATTTTTCGCAAGCGTCTTATTGGAGTGAGAGCCGTGCGGAAAGGGAGGGTCGTTTATGCCATCTAGCAACGTTGCCGTTGTTGGCACCAAGTCTCGTTTTGCATCCAGATCACGCCGTAGCATTCGTACGGGGCCTTTGCTTGCACCAGCTGTTATCGTGCTGCTACTCTGGATGATCGTGCCATTGGCGATGACGCTATGGTTTTCGTTTCAATATTACAATCTGATTAATCCATTCGTGACCGGCTTTGCTGGGGTCTCGAATTATTCGTTTCTTCTTTCCGACCCCGGTTTATGGTCTGCAATTGCCAAAACACTGATCCTACTTGGATCTGTGCTGGCAATATCCATCATATTTGGTGTCCTGTTTGCCGTTATTTTCGATCAGGATTTCTTCGGCAAGAACATCGCGCGCCTTCTGGTTATAGCGCCGTTTTTCGTCATGCCGACCGTGTCTGCATTGATTTGGAAAAACTTGCTGATGCATCCGGTTAACGGCTTTTTTGCTTTCATCTCGCGTAGCTGCGGCTTGCCCGTTATCGACTGGTTCTCACAGTTTCCAATGACGTCAGTCATTATGATTGTTTCCTGGCAATGGGTACCCTTTGCCACGCTGATTTTGATGACAGCCATGCAGTCGCTGGATCGCGAGCAGATGGAAGCCGCACGCCTTGATGGCGCAAAGGGGTTGGCGATGTTTTATTACATCATCCTGCCGCATCTTCTGCGTCCGATCTCGGTTGTCATCATGATTGAGACGATTTTCCTTCTGTCGATTTTCGCAGAAATTCTTGTCACCACCTCGGGCGGCCCGGGCATTGCCACCACAACGC
Source organism: Ochrobactrum sp. S1502_03 (assembly GCF_044435015.1). NCBI lineage: Bacteria > Pseudomonadati > Pseudomonadota > Alphaproteobacteria > Hyphomicrobiales > Brucellaceae > Ochrobactrum > Ochrobactrum sp. S1502_03. The sequence goes on along the minus strand of NZ_JAYEXN010000013.1, from coordinate 46,157 downwards.
TCACCTACTTCATCTATCTTAAAGCGCTTCTGCAATGGGACATTGGCGGTGCATCGGCGGCAGGTGTTATCGCTATCGTCCTTGCCAATATCGTCGCATTTTTCCTCATTCGCACCGTAGCGCGCAACCTGGATAATTAGGAGACGGAGATGGCGACGAAACGTAAACTCAACAAAGCCACGGTCTCCGCCGGTGTTATTGGCTGGGCTGTCGCGCTCTTGATGTTCTTTCCGATATTTTGGATGTTGCTGGCAGCCTTCAAAACGGAAATTGATGCGGTAGCACCACCAAAGTTGTTCTTTTCGCCTACCCTTGAAAATTTTGAAGCGGTCAATCAACGTGCGAACTATTTCCGTTATGCGATGAATAGCGTGATTGAAAGCCTGGGAGCGACCCTTCTTTCACTTATCATTGCCGTACCAGCGGCCTACGCGGCGGCGTTCTTTCCTGGAAAGCGTACCAAGGATCTTCTTCTTTGGATGCTTTCAACCAAGATGCTTCCAGCCGTAGGCGTGCTTGTTCCGATTTATCTTCTCGCACGCGATAGTGGGCTTTTGGATACACGCACAGGCCTGATTATCATCTTCACACTTTCCAATCTGCCGATTGTCGTCTGGATGCTCTATTCCTTCTTCAAAGAAGTGCCTCATGAAATTCTTGAGGCGAGCCGAATGGATGGTGCGAAGGTCGGACAGCAAATTCGTTATCTGTTGCTGCCGCTCAGCCTACCCGGCATCGCATCAACAGCACTTCTTTCAATCATTCTTTGCTGGAACGAAGCATTTTGGAGCCTCAATCTGACGGCTTCACAAGCAGCGCCGCTGACTGCTTTCATCGCATCTTTCTCATCGCCTGAAGGTCTTTTCTGGGCAAAACTCTCGGCGGCTTCCACGCTCGCTATCGCGCCAATTCTTGTCTTTGGTTGGATGACGCAGCGCCAGCTGGTGCGCGGTCTTACTTTCGGTGCCGTGAAATAAAGGGAACGCAATGGCTACGCTGTCTTTTCATAATGCAACCAAATCCTACGGCAATGTCGATGTCATCAAAGGCGTTGATTTGAATATCGAAGACCGTGAGTTTGTTGTTTTTGTTGGTCCGTCCGGTTCGGGAAAATCAACGCTTCTGCGTATGATTGCAGGACTGGAAGAGATCACTGGCGGGGATCTGACGATTGATGGCCAACAATGCAATGATGTGCCCCCCGACGAGCGCGGTCTGGCAATGGTTTTCCAGACATATGCTCTTTATCCGCATATGAACGTGCGAGACAATATGGGTTTCGCACTCAAGCTTGCAGGGGTAACCAAGACAGAACGTGACCGCAAAGTCGAAGAAATAGCCAATACACTCCAGCTTGATAAGCTTCTTGACCGCAAGCCGCGCCAACTTTCCGGTGGTCAGCGACAGCGTGTTGCCATTGGCCGCGCTATGGTGCGAGAGCCGAAGATCTTTCTCTTCGATGAACCTCTCTCTAATCTTGATGCAGCCCTGCGCGTGCAGATGCGCATCGAACTCGCGCGCCTGCATGACCGCCTGAAGGCAACCATGATTTATGTGACGCATGATCAGGTTGAGGCGATGACACTCGCTGATAAAATCGTCGTGCTGCGCGATGGTAGGATTGAGCAGGTTGGTTCACCGCTTGAGCTTTATCACCATCCCGTCAATCGCTTTGTAGCGGGCTTTATCGGCTCTCCAACCATGAATTTCGTCAATGTTAAGGTCAAGTCCGTATCTGATCATGGTGTTACTGTCGAGCTCAGCACCGGTAAAAGCATAACAGTTCCAGTTATGGCAGAAGGCGCCGATGTTGGCGAAGCGCTGGTTCTCGGAGTTCGCCCTGAACACCTTCACCCGATAAGCGATGGCATTCTCGATGGAGAAATCATGGTGGTGGAGCGTCTGGGTGGCGAAACTTATCTTTATGTCCAAAATTCAGCAGCAAAAGATTTGATCGTTGCCGAAGCAGGTGGCGGTAGTACTGCTCGTACGCATGAAGCCGCCAATCTTGGCTTTAATCCTGCCGATGCGCATCTCTTCAAATCTGATGGTCTGGCACTTGAACGCCGCGAACGTCACCCGCTTTTACTGTCTGAAAAGAAGACGCATCGTTGATTTTATTGAAATAGCTCCTCGGAGAACTCCTTATGAGACTAGAAAACAAGGTTGCCCTTATAACTGGTGCCGCGCGCGGTATTGGTCTTGGCTTTGCTGAAGCCTATGCGCGGGAAGGTGCAAAGGTCGTCATCGCCGACATCAATATCGAACGCGCAGACGAAGCGGCGCGTAGCCTCGGCAGCGCGGTAAAAGCGGTCAAACTGGATGTGACCAACCTTGCAGACATTGAAAAGGTCGTGTCCGAGATCGACAAGGAATATGGCGGTATTGATATTCTGGTAAACAATGCAGCAATTTTCGATATGGCACCGATCAACGCCATTACCGAAGAAAGCTATGACCGTGTTCTCGGGATCAATCTGAAAGGCCCCCTTTTCATGATGAAAGCGGTATCGAATGTCATGATCGCGCGTGGTCGCGGAGGCAAGATCATCAATATGGCCAGTCAGGCAGGACGCCGAGGCGAAGGGCTCGTTACGCTCTATTGCCTCTCAAAGGCGGCAATTATTTCTGCCACACAGTCCGCAGCACTGGCACTTGTCAAACACAATATTCAGGTCAACGCTATCGCGCCTGGCGTTGTGGATGGTGAGCATTGGGATGTGGTCGATGCAAATTTTGCAAAGTGGGAAGGTCTAAAGCCGGGCGAAAAGAAAGCTTCTGTAGCGAAGTCCGTACCAATTGGCCGCTTTGCAACCCCAGAGGACATTACGGGGATGGCGGTTTTCCTGGCGTCTTCCGAAAGTGATTACATCCTCGCCCAGACATTTGGTGTCGATGGCGGAAACTGGATGGCTTGAGCCATTTTTAGGTGCATACATGAAGGCCATTTATTTTACGGGGCATGGTGCCGCGGAGCTTGCCGAGCTCGATGACCCGCAACTCAAACCTGGCCATGCGTTGATTGACGTCAGGGCCTCTGGCTTATGTCACACGGATATCGACGTGCTGCATGGTCGCTACGGCACAAGTGCGTTTCCGCTTGTGCCGGGTCATGAATATGCCGGTGTCGTGTTAGCGGTCGCAGAAGACGTAAAGAATGTGAAGCCTGGCGACCGCGTGGCGGTTGACCCGAATATTCCCTGTGGCCACTGTCACGCCTGCCGCAAGGGACTAACCAACTTGTGCGCTGGCCTCAAAGCTTATGGTGTCACGCATAATGGTGGTTTTGCAGACAAAAGTCTCGTAGATGTGCGGCATCTTCATCCAATTGGCAATTTGCCTTTCGATGTGGCGGCACTTGCCGAGCCGCTGGCTTGCGTTCTGAATGGCCTTGGCGCGGCTAAGCTGAAAGCAGGTCCGCAAGGATCTGAAACGGCTTTGGTGTTCGGCGCAGGGCCGATCGGTCTGTTGCTTGCGCTGTCTCTTAAAGCGCAAGGTGTTGAGAAAGTCGCAGTTGCGGACATCAACGAGCATCGTCTGGCCTTTACCGAAAGCCTTGGTCTTGAGCCTATTATTTCCGGCTCAACAGAGCTTGACGCGCGTAAGAAGAGCTTTGATTTTGTGGCTGACGCTACGGGCATTGCGAAAGTCGCAGAAGGCATGGTCAGCTTTACGGCAGATGGTGGTACGGTGCTGATTTTCGGTGTTTGCGCACCCGATACGCGCATATCGGTGGCGCCATTCGAAATATTCCGCCGCCAGATCCGCATTGCCGGTTCGCATTCGCTTAATCGCAATATTCCGCAAGCGCTCGAAATTCTTCAAAAAGACAATTGCGAAATGGCACGTCTTGTTTCGCATCGCTTACCGATTGAGGAAATGCTGCCTTTCTTCACAAAGCAAGGTGGTGATCCTGCTACGATGAAAGTTCAGTTCGTTCCGGCTTGATTTCAGGAGGAAGTTTTCATGACCAAACTTACGCGCGTCGCTTTGCCAGGTTTCACCAAGGTTCAAAAACCGGGTTACGATCTTACAGCGTTAAAGCCCGGAATCGTGCATTTTGGCGTCGGTAATTTTCATCGCGCGCATCAGGCTGTTTATCTTGATGACTTGTTTGGTCTGGGGCTTGATCATGACTGGGCTTTGGTCGGTGCCGGCGTTCGTGTCAGCGATGATGCCATGCGCGACACGCTGAAAGCGCAAGACTGGCTAACGACCGTTGTTGAACAGGAAGCTGATTATTCCGGCGCGCGCATTACAGCGTCGATGATCGATTACGTGACCATATCGACTGACGAGGGCCGAGACGCGCTGATAGCCTATCTTACCTCACCGGATATTCGCATCGTTTCGATGACGATCACCGAAGGCGGCTATTATATCGATCCGGCAAGCCAGCATTTTGATCCAACACATCCGGATATTGTTTATGACAGCATTCACACGGACAAGCCGAATACGGTCTTCGGCCTCATCGTACAGGCGCTGAAGCTGCGCAAGGCAGCCGAAATTGAGCCGTTCACCGTCATGTCCTGTGATAATATTCCGGGCAATGGCCACGTTGCTGAAGATGCCGTCGTGGGGCTTGCCAAGCTCAGCGATCCAGACTTTGCTGACTGGATTGCAACCAATGTGGCTTTCCCCAATTCAATGGTTGATCGCATCACGCCTGCGACGAGCGCACGCGAACGCGATATCGTGCTAAAAGCATTTGACGTCGAGGATGGTTGGCCAGTCTTCTGCGAGGGCTTCAAGCAATGGGTGGTGGAAGACAAATTCCCTACTGGGCGCCCGCAGTTGCATAAAGTTGGCGTCACTTTTTCCGATCAGGTTGACGCTTATGAGCTGATGAAAATCCGTATTCTCAATGGCGGACATGCAGCGATTGCCTATCCGGGCGGGCTTCTCGACATCCATTTTGTTCATGAAGCGATGGAAAATCCACTGATCCGGCAATATCTGGAAAAGCTCACCAAGGAAGAAATCATTCCCGAAGTGCCCCCGGTTCCAAATACTGTTCTCGAAGACTACCGCCTGCTTATCGACAAGCGCTTTGCCAATCCGAAGATAGGCGACACAATCCGCCGCCTGTGTCTTGATGGCTCTAACCGTCAGCCGAAATTTATTTTACCGACAGTTTCAGACCGTCTGACCAAAGGTCATTCGGTTACCGGCCTTGCACTGGTGTCTGCTCTTTGGTGCCGCTACTGTTATGGAACAACGGATAGCGGTGCGATCATCGAACCCAATGATCCGTCATGGGATCGTCTGTTAAAGCAGGCTGCGCTTGCCAAGGATGAACCTAAACGCTTCCTTGAAATGACCGATATTTTCGGCGCGTTAGCAAGCGATCCGGCCTATATCAGCGCCTTCTCGGCAGCGCTCAAGCGTATCTGGCAGGATGGTGCAGCCAAAACACTCGAACGCTATCTGGCAAACCAAGCTTTCTAATTTTTATTACAATGCGCCCGGATAGACTCTAACCGGGCGATTGTCTTTGACCGACTCCATAACCACAAAAGTGGACGTGCTTGCCACATTCGGCAGGCTGGAAATCTTTTCGCCCAGCACCTCGCGGTAACGCCGGATGTTGGGCGTTCGCACTTTCAACAGATAGTCGAATGAACTTGCAATCATGTGGCATTCTTCAACTTCACGTATTTTGCGCACGGCAACATTGAAGGCGGTAAGTGCGCTCTCGCGTGTGTCCGATAGTTTGACCGTCGTGAAAGCAATATGATCAAGGCCAAGTTTTTCGGGATCAATGGCTGCGCGAAACCCGATAATATAGCCTTCATCGACCAGCCGTTTGACACGTGCCTGACATGGTGTCTTTGACAGGCCGACTTTTTTTGACAACTCGGTCATGGCAATGCGACCGTCGTCGCTCAAGACCTCAAGAATGCGTCGATCGAACTGATCCAGATCGTCTACAGAATCTATTTTTCGCATTCATTTTGCCTCTTTTCGTTATAATAATAAGACTGAATTTCCTTCATATGGATCAAATGAAGACAGAATGCAATTTGCGCCGATGATAGTGTGCGATCACATAAAAGCATAGTTAAACTGGGCGAGAGCCTGTTGTTGCGAGCATTGCACCATGACTGATAAACTATCCGCTCATACCACTCCTGTTTTCCAGAGCTTCGCGCCGCCAATCCGCGAGCAGACACCTTTGCGCAGGGCCATCACCGATGCCTATCGCCGGCCTGAGGCTGAATGCGTGTCTGCGCTGGTTCAGCAAGCAACGCTACCTGAAGAAACGACCAAGCAGATCAAAGCGACCGCGCGCAAGCTGATCGAAGCGCTGCGCGCCAAGCACAAGGGCACAGGCGTTGAAGGTCTGGTGCATGAATATTCACTGTCGAGCCAGGAAGGCGTGGCACTGATGTGCCTTGCCGAAGCGCTGCTGCGTATTCCGGATATGGCAACGCGTGACGCCCTGATCCGCGACAAGATTTCAAACGGCGATTGGAAGTCGCATGTTGGCGGTGGTCGTTCGCTGTTCGTCAATGCTGCGACATGGGGCCTTGTTGTCACCGGAAAGCTTACCAACACCGTCAATGATAGCGGTCTTTCGGCAGCTCTCACACGCCTGATCGCCCGTTGTGGCGAGCCAGTCATCCGTCGCGGCGTGGATATGGCCATGCGCATGATGGGCGAACAGTTTGTGACTGGTGAAACTATTGATGAAGCACTGAAGCGCGCAAAAACGCTGGAAGAACGCGGATTCCGTTATTCCTATGACATGCTCGGTGAAGCTGCCACGACTGCGGCCGACGCAGAACGTTATTACAAGGATTACGAGACTGCGATCCACGCGATCGGTCGCGCTTCCGCAGGTCGCGGCATTTATGATGGTCCCGGCATTTCGATCAAGCTTTCAGCACTGCACCCGCGTTATGCGCGCGCGCAGAGCGAACGCGTCATGGGCGAGTTACTCCCAAAGGTGAAGGCGCTCGCAGCCCTTTCCAAGAAGTACAATATCGGCCTCAACATCGATGCTGAAGAAGCAGACCGTCTTGAGCTTTCGCTCGATCTTCTACAGAGCCTGATTGAAGACCCTGATCTGGCTGATTGGGAAGGCATCGGCTTCGTGGTGCAGGCCTATGGCAAGCGCTGCCCGTTTGTGCTTGATTTCATTATCGATCTTGCTCGCCGCAACAATCGTCGCGTCATGGTTCGTCTCGTCAAGGGCGCGTACTGGGATGCCGAAATCAAGCGCGCGCAGGTTGATGGCCTGGAAGATTTCCCAGTTTACACCCGCAAGGTTCATACTGACGTTTCATACATTGCCTGCGCACGCAAATTGCTTGGCGCCCGTGATGTGATCTTCCCACAGTTTGCAACACATAATGCGCAGACGCTTGCCACGATCTATCATCTGGCAGGCCCGGATTTCCAAACCGGCTCTTATGAATTCCAGTGCCTGCATGGCATGGGCGAGCCGCTTTATGACGAAGTTGTCGGTGCATCGAAGCTGGGGCGTCCAGCTCGCATTTATGCGCCGGTTGGTACGCATGAAACGCTGCTGGCCTATCTGGTCCGTCGTCTGCTCGAAAATGGTGCGAACTCGTCTTTCGTTAATCGCATTGGCGACAAGAGTGTGTCGGTTGATGAACTGATTGCCGATCCTGCGGAAGTCGTTCGTTCGATGGCCGTGATCGGAGCGCATCATGACCAAATCAGCTTGCCACAAGACCTTTATGGCATTCGCAAAAACTCGGCAGGTTTCGACCTTTCCAATGAAGAGCAGCTGGCGGAACTGAGCGAAACGCTCAAAGCCAATGCTACGCGCGTCTGGACTGCGGAACCGCAGGTTGCTGGTGCAAAAATTAAGGGTGAAAGCCGCCCGGTTTTGAACCCCGGCGATCATGCGGATGTCGTGGGTACGGTTACGGAAATCGCCGCCGACGATGTTGCGCAAGCAATGAAAGCGGCTGAGAAGGCAGTTGCAAGCTGGTCCAAAGTTTCGCCCGCTGATCGTGCGGCCTGTCTTGATCGCGCGAGCGACATCATGCAGCGTGAAATGCCGGAACTGCTTGGTTTGATTATGCGTGAAGCTGGCAAGTCCATGCCAAACGCGATTGCAGAAGTACGCGAAGCCATCGACTTCCTGCGTTACTATGCCGAACAGACCCGCCGCACGCTAGGCGTTGCGCACAAGCCGCTTGGTCCAATTGTTTGTATCAGCCCGTGGAACTTCCCGCTGGCAATCTTCACCGGACAGATTGCGGCAGCCCTTGTTGCCGGCAATCCGGTTCTGGCAAAGCCTGCTGAAGAAACCCCGCTCATCGCAGCGCAGGGCGTTCGCATTCTGCACGAAGCTGGCATTCCAGTTGATGCTTTGCAACTTTTGCCGGGTGATGGTCGCATTGGTGCAGCCCTTGTTGCAGCACAGGAAACCTGTGGCGTGATGTTCACCGGCTCGACAGAAGTTGCTCGTCTCATTCAGGCGCAACTTGCCTTGCGCCTGCTGCCAAATGGCAAGCCGATCCCGCTGATTGCGGAAACAGGCGGCCAGAATGCCATGATCGTGGATTCGTCCGCTCTTGCCGAACAGGTTGTGTTCGACGTGATCGCTTCAGCTTTCGACAGCGCCGGTCAGCGTTGTTCGGCTCTGCGCGTTCTCTGCCTGCAGGAAGATGTTGCGGACCGCATTCTGACCATGCTCAAGGGTGCGCTCAAGGAATTATCGATTGGGCGCACCGACAAGCTGAAAGTGGATATTGGCGCTGTCATCACGGCGGAAGCCAAGGACATCATCGAAAAGCACGTTCAGACAATGCGCGATATGGGCCGCAAGGTGGAGCAGCTTCCGCTTGGGCCGGAAACGGACAAGGGCACCTTCGTTGCCCCGACCATCGTTGAAATCGACAGTCTGCGCGATCTGAAGCGTGAAGTGTTTGGCCCGGTTCTGCATGTGGTGCGCTACAAGCGTGATGACATGGATCGTTTGATCGATGACATCAACGCAACCGGCTATGGCCTGACATTTGGTCTGCATACACGTCTTGATGAAACTATCGCTCACGTTTCTGATCGCATCCGCGTTGGCAACGTCTATATCAACCGCAACGTTATCGGTGCGATTGTGGGCGTCCAGCCTTTCGGTGGCCGTGGTCTGTCCGGCACGGGCCCGAAGGCTGGCGGTCCTCTCTATCTCGGTCGCCTTGTTGAAACAGCGCCAATCCCGCCGCGCATGGCTTCGGTTCATACCGATGCCGCGCTCAACGATTTCGCAAAGTGGCTTGGCAATCGCGGCATGAACGAACTGGCGCAGGCCGCTCGTGAAACCGGCAGTGCTTCTGCACTCGGTTTGAATATCGAGCTTCCGGGCCCGGTTGGTGAACGCAACCTCTATGCGCTTCATGCGCGTGGCCGCATTCTTCTGGCTCCGCGGACCGAATCCGGCCTTTATCGTCAGCTGACCGCAGCACTGGCTACAGGCAATGAGGCTGTCATCGATGAGACTTCGGGCTTGCGCAATGTTCTGAAAGACTTGCCTGCAAGCGTCGCTGCGCGTGTTGTCTGGACCAAAGACTGGCAGTCGGATGCGCCTTTTGCAGGAGCACTTGTTGAAGGAGAGGGCGAACGCCTGATCGACATTAACAAGAAGCTGGCAGCATTGCCCGGACCATTGGTTTTGACACAGGCAGCAAACACTGTACAGCTTGCGCAAAATGCAGATTGCTACTGCCTGAGCTGGCTGCTTGAAGAGGTTTCGAGCTCCATCAACACAACAGCCGCAGGCGGCAATGCGAGCCTGATGGCGATTGGTTGACAGCATATTTTGATCACGCGCAAGAGGCGGCCTTCGGGCCGCCTTTTTGTTTAAAATAACAGTAGATGGCTTGTTAGAATGGAATTATTGGATTGTTTTTATAATTTTCAGAATAAAATTTACAAACGACATTGACACAGTGGTTTAAAAGGCAAAGACTGTGCACAGGCTTGCAAAAAGCTACAGCGTGGAGGCGCTGCATAACAAGTGGAGTTAGAGCGCAGATCTGATGCAATCATATCGAACGCGCTCTAAAGGGAGGAATATGATGCGTTCGGCACTTATGGTTGCGGCGTTTGCCGCTGGCGTTTCTTCATTTGCATTTCCGGCTCTTGCTTCGGGCAATCTTAACCTCATCTGTTCGGCAGATGTGGTTATCTGTGAGCTGATGAAGAACACATTTGAAAAAGACACCGGTATCAAGGTGAATATGGTTCGCCTGTCTTCCGGGGAAACCTATGCCAAGGTGCGTGCTGAGGCGCGCAATCCGAAGACCGATATCTGGTGGGCCGGCACCGGTGATCCGCATTTACAGGCTGCTTCTGAAGGTCTGACGCTTGAATATAAATCGCCAAAGCTCGACGAATTACAGGATTGGGCAAAGAAACAGGCGGAAAGCTCTGGTTTTCGTACCGTTGGCGTTTATGCCGGTGCGCTCGGCTGGGGCTATAATACCGAACTTCTGAGCAAGAAGGGCCTGAAAGAGCCACTTTGCTGGGCCGACCTGCTTGATCCGTCCTATAAGGGCGAAATCCAGATGGCCAATCCGAACTCTTCCGGCACGGCCTATACTGCGCTGGCCACGCTTGTTCAGTTGATGGGCGAGGATAAAGCTTTTGATTATATGGCAAAGCTCAATGCCAATGTTTCGCAATACACCAAGTCGGGTTCAGCGCCCGTAAAGTCGGCTGCGCGTGGTGAAAATGGGATCGGCATTGTGTTCATGCATGATGCGGTTGCGATGACTGCCGAAGGTTTCCCGATCAAATCCATCGCGCCGTGTGAAGGCACGGGCTATGAAATCGGCTCCATGTCGATCATAAAGGGTGCCAGAAATCTCGACAATGCCAAGAAATGGTATGACTGGGCGCTGAGCGCCGAAGTGCAGTCGAAGATGAAGGATGCAAAATCCTTCCAGCTTCCATCGAACAAGAACGCCGAAGTTCCAAAAGAGTCGCCGCGCTTCGAGGATATCAAGCTCATCGACTATGATTTCAAAACCTATGGTGAGCCAGCCAAGCGTAAGGAAATTCTGGACCGCTGGGACAAGGAAATTGGTGCAAAGGCCAATTAAGGCATAGCTGCACTCTCCGTTATAGCGCTCTCGCCATTATGCTGGCGGGAGGCGGATAATTGCATCCACTTTGCGGCAATGCCCGAAGCAGGAAAGCGGATAAATCATGAAACAGCATAATCGCAGGCTTGATGTGGTTCTGGCGCTGGCTTTGGTCGCGTTCCTCATTCTGCCATGGTATCGCGTCGAACAAGGCTTCTTTTCCTTTAGCTGGGTAGAAGGATTATTCAGCGAAGCTGATCTCGCTCCAGCTATTCTCCAGATTTTTGCATATAATCGGTTGTGGCTCGCTGTTCTTGCTGTGCTGATGCTGGTGTGTGCTTTTGCGCGTTTTGCAGTGCCTGCTGAAAGGCGCACAATGGTTTTGATCGTTGCCAGTCTGCTTGGTGTCGGTTTTCTGGCCATTCAGGGATTGGCAATCGGCTTTACTGGCTGGAACTGGGCCATAAGTGAAAACCTGTTGGGCCCGCTTGCTGAAGGACAACCAGCTTTTGGCGCGGGTGCCGTGCTGACTGGCCTATGCTTTCTTCTGATTTTTTCGTTCAGTCTTGCTGAACGTGGGGTGATGAAAGGCGACGCATTTGTTGTCTCCTCCATCACCTTGCTGGTCGCACTTGTCAGCGTCTTCGTGTTTTATCCGATTTTCAGCATGTTCAGCGCGTCCGTGCAGGATTTTGACGGATCATTCAATCCGGATGGCTTCATTGCCAATATTCAGGATTCTTCAATTTGGAGCCTTGCCTGTGTGATTGGTGAAGGCCGTTGTGGTGTTGCATGGCGCACGCTCTGGCTGGCATTGATGACCGCGTCCGGGGCAACTCTTCTGGGGCTGGCTTTCGCGCTTGTTGCAACGCGCACGGGCTTTCCGTTCAAGAAAGGGCTGCGTATTCTCACGGTACTGCCGATCATTACGCCACCCTTTGTTATTGGTCTGGCGTTGATCCTGCTTTTCGGTCGCGCTGGCGTGGTGACGGAACAGATTTCCAACCTGTTTGGTGTTGAGCCTGGCCGCTGGCTTTATGGTCTTACAGGGATATGGATCGCGCAGGTGCTATCCTTCACGCCGATCACTTTTCTGGTTCTGATTGGTGTGGTCGAAGGCGTGTCACCTTCCATGGAAGAGGCATCGCAAACCTTGCGTGCTGATCGCTGGCGCACCTTTAACAGAGTGTCGTTGCCATTGATGGCGCCGGGCCTTGCCAATGCGTTTCTGATTTCCTTCATCGAAAGCATGGCCGATTTCGGCAATCCGATGGTTCTGGGTGGCAGCCACGGCGTGCTTTCGACCGAGATATTCTTTGCCGTAGTGGGTGCGCAAAACGATCCATCGCGTGCTGCTGTTCTGGCGATTGTGCTGCTCTGCTTCACGCTGTCTGCCTTCCTCATTCAGCGTCTGTGGCTGTCCGGCAAAAACTTTGCAACCGTTACCGGCAAGGGCGATTCCGGCATGCATGCGGGCTTGCCACGTGGGTTGAAGATCGGCGTCTATGCCCTTGTTATTCCATGGATGGTCTTCACGGTCGTTGTGTACCTGATGATCCTGATTGGCGGATTCGTGCGCACGTGGGGTCTCGATAATTCGTTGACATTCGATCATTATCGTCGTGCTTTTTCGGTTGCATGGACGGATAGCGGATTTACATGGACGGGTGTTGCGTGGAACTCGTTCTGGACGACGATGGAAATATCGCTGATCTCGGCACCGCTTACCGCCGCAGTCGGTCTGCTCACTGCCTATCTGATCGTGCGACAACGCTTCTTTGGGCGCAACGTGTTTGAGTTTGCACTGATGCTGAGTTTTGCCATTCCGGGTACGGTCATTGGTGTCAGCTACATCATGGCCTTCAACCTGCCGCCGCTTGAAATGACCGGCACGGCGCTGATCCTGATTGCCTGCTTCGTGTTCCGCAATATGCCGGTTGGCGTGCGCGGTGGTATCGCGGCCATGAGCCAGCTCGACAAAAGCCTTGATGAAGCATCGCTCACGCTGCGTGCAGGCAGTTTCCGCACCATCCGTAAGGTGATCCTGCCGCTTCTACGTCCGGCGATTACTGCGGCTCTGGTCTATTCCTTCGTGCGTGCGATCACATCAATCAGTGCCGTGATCTTCCTTGTTTCGGCGGAATACAACATGGCGACCTCTTATATCGTCGGTCTCGTCGAAAATGGCGAATTCGGTGTGGCGATCGCTTATTCATCAGCCTTGATCGTCGTGATGGTTGTGGTCATCGCAACCTTCCAGCTTCTTGTCGGCGAGCGCCGGTTGCGGCGTGAAAACCGCGTTGCCACGCTTAAGCCGATCAAAACCGTTCAACAGGAGAAAGCCGTATGACCACGATCCGTCCCGGCTCCGTGACCTTTCAAAACATAACCAAGAAGTTCGGCAACTTTACCGCTTTGCCCGATCTGTCGCTGACGGTTGAACCCGGTACGCTTGTCACGCTGCTTGGCCCTTCGGGTTGCGGTAAAACCACGACCCTGCGCCTTCTGGCAGGGCTGGAGCATCCGACATCGGGCCGCATTCTGATCGGTGGCAAGGATGTAACCATGCTACCCGCCAATGAGCGGGATGTGTCCATGGTGTTTCAGTCCTATGCGCTGTTTCCACACATGAGTTCGCTCGATAACGTCGCTTACGGACTTGAATCTTCCGGATTAAAGAAGAAGGAGGCGCGTGAGCGGGCCGAGGAAGGGCTGAAGCTCGTTGGCCTTGCCGGTATGGGGCATCGCCTTCCGGCCGAGCTTTCAGGCGGGCAGCAACAGCGTGTGGCCGTGGCCCGCGCGCTGGTGCTGGAGCCGCAGGTGCTGCTGCTTGATGAGCCGCTTTCCAATCTTGATGCGCGTCTGCGCCGCCGCGTGAGAACTGAAATCAGGGAACTCCAGCAACGGCTTGGTTTTACAGCAGTTTATGTCACCCATGATCAGGACGAAGCTTTGGCTGTGTCCGATACAATTATTGTCATGAAAGACGGCGATATAGCGCAGCAAGGCAGTCCGCGGGATCTTTATGAGTCTCCCGCATCTGCCTTCATCGCAGACTTCATGGGCGAGGCCAACGTCGTGCCCTGTGAAGTCGTCAGCGCAGAAAATGGAGAAGCTGTCATTCGTATTGGGAAACTCAGTCATCGCCTTGCATCGTCACATGCAAGGCTGGGACCAGCACAGCTGGCGGTTCGCCCAAATGCGGTGAGCCTGCAAGCTCAGAGCGGCGGAGATTTCCCGGGACGCGTCGCGCATTCCGCCTATCTCGGTGATCATATCGAATATGAAATCGAGACCGAACACGGCAAGCTTTTCATCGTCGATCCGGCTGTGGAAGAAGCGCTTCCGCCACAAACGGAGGTGGCGATCCATTTCAAGCCGCGCGGCCTTGCCATCATCAATCAGTAGGCGCATGAACCATGCGCCTTTATTCCCTCGGACTGGAAACCAAGCATGACATCAGACATTTCAAAAGAGCTTGAAGCACGGTTTAAGCTTGCGCAGGACGTTGCGCGCGAGGCAGGTGCACTGGCACTTGATTACTTCAATCGTCGCGAGACGCTGGTGATTGAAACCAAGCGTGATCCGCAGGATGTGGTGTCCATCGCTGACCGCAATGTCGAGCAGTTGATCAATGAACGTGTATCGGCAGCTTTCAGCGACGATGGCTTTTTGGGCGAGGAGTATGGGCTGCATGTGGGCAGCTCAGGCTATACATGGGTGGTTGATCCCATTGATGGCACCAGCCCTTTTGTGAACGGAATGCCGAACTGGTGCGTTTCCATTGCCGTGCTGAAAGATGGCGAGCCGGTGATCGGTGTTATTCAGGCACCTTGCTTTGACGAGCTTTATGCATCCGCCAAGGGGCAGGGTGCAACGCTTAATGGCAAAAAGCTTGTGCTTGATGAAACGCGCACAATTCGCAACGCGGTGACGGGCATTGGCGCCAATAATTACGTAACGCCGCAGGTTGTTGCGAAAATTGTGGAAGATCTGCTTGAAGCAGGCGGTACATTCATTCGCAATGGTTCTGGTGCGCTGATGATTGCCTATGTGGCAGCAGGTCGCTTGGTGGGTTATTACGAGCCATATATGCACGCTTGGGATTGTATGGCGGGTTTTTGCCTCGTCCGCGAAGCAGGCGGCTATGCGCATCCATTCCCAACGGAAGGGGAGCAACTGACCAAGGGTAGCAAGGTTTTTGTTGCAGCACCGGGTGCTGTGAATGATCTTAAAAAGGTTGCACAGCTTTAAAAAAACAAGCCCCGGAAATCCGGGGCTTATCTTTATGTTGATGGGTTATCGCGCTTATAAATCCAGTCGTGATCAGGGTGGTTTTTAAATCGCCATTTGCGGATGGGACCGGCCATGACGTTGAGATAATACATCTCATAACCATAGGGCGCGCCGCATGGGTGATGCCCCTTTGGCACCAGAACAACATCGCCGTCAGAAACGGCCATGGTTTCATCGAGACTGCCATCTTCGGTGAAGACACGCTGAATACCATAACCCTGCGATGGGTTGAGGCGATGATAATAGGTTTCTTCCAGATAGGTCATATCCGGGAAGTTATCTTCATCATGCCGGTGCGGCGGGTAGGATGACCAGTTGCCCTGTGGTGTGAAGACTTCCGTTACCAGAAGGCTGTCGGCGACATCCCGGCCTTCCATGGCAATGTTGAAGATGTTGCGGGTATTCGCACCGTGTCCACGCGTATCAAATGTCAGGCCCTCCGGCCCGAGTTTTTGTGCCTTGCGGCCCGGTTTGCCGGGTGCGGTGCAAACAGCAAGCACGCAATCGGTTGTTGCTAACGCATCCCAGTCGCTTTCAGCGGGCACATAAAGACAATGCGGAGCGAGTTTTTCAAACACGCTCATCCGCTCGCCCATTTCGCCGAAATCTTCTCCAGATGCTTTGAGCCTTGCCTTGCCTTCGACCAGTACCAGAATGACTTCCCGGTCGCCGGTTTTCTCAGAAGCGCTTTCACCAGCTTTCAGGTGATAAAGGCCAAAACCGACATAGCCCCAATGGGCGTTTTCCGGCGTGATGTCGTGCACCTTACCATGCTTGCCATTGGGTTTGCGTAACAGATTGGCCATAGCTCAGTCTCCTTTGTCTAACCCTGCTTCGCGCGCAAATGCTTTGAGCGATTTCAGCCCTAGCGACTGATATTCAAATGGAGTGCGCACATCTGGGTCCTGCTCGGCTTCGATCACAAGCCAGCCCTGATAGCCATGCTGGGCTGCGACCGTAAGCACCGGTACAAAATCGACACCGCCTTCATCATCGCCCGGAACCGTAAATACGCCGCGGCGCACACCTTCCAGAAAAGACAGGCTCTGGTCGCGTACCTGTGCCGCTATCGCCGGGCGGACATTCTTGGCATGAATATGCCGGACACGTTGCATATGGTTCTTTGCAACGCGTTCAGGATCACCGCCGCCAAACAGGCAGTGGCCGGTATCGAGCAGCAATTTGGCATGTGGGCCGGTATGTTTCATCAGAAGGTCAATCTCGTCTTCGCTCTGAACAATCGTGCCCATATGATGGTGATAGACGAGTGCAATACCCTGTGCGCTCGCATATTCGGCCAGTGCTTCTACACCTGCACCAAACTCTGCCCAGCGTGCTTCTTCCAGCACCGGACGTTCTAAGAGCGACTTGCTCTCGTCGCCATGAATGGCATTCGACGTTTCGCAAACGATGATGACCTTGCAGCCCATGCCGTTCAGAAGATCAAGCGTCGGCTGCATGGCAGCCTTCTCATCCTCAACGGAATTGGTCAGAAGATTGAGTGAATGCCAGCCAGAAACGTAACGCAGATTGCGTGGTTCGAGTACTGCTTTAAGTTCCGCTGCAACCTGCGGAAATTTATGACCTTTTTCGATTCCGTCGAAGCCGATTTTTGAAGCCTCATCAAGGCATTGATCAAGGCTTATATGCGCGCCAAGGCTGCGATCATCATCGTTTGACCAGGCAATCGGGTTGGTGCCATAGAGGATCATCGGTCAGTTTCTTTCTTTGATCTGAGCTTCATAATTTTCACGCGCGGCGCGTACTTGTTCGCGGTCCGAGACTTCCGGCACAGCCACGTCCCACCACCAGCCGCCGGTTTCAGGCGTCGGGTAAGGATCGGTATCGATGACGATAACTGTGGTGCGCGGGCTGTTGCGCGCTTCCGCCAGCGCATCTTCCAGTTCACGGATAGAGCCGACTTTTTGACTCACGGCACCCATCGCAGCCGCATGGGCTGCGAAGTCGATGTTGAATGCATTCACATGGGTTGTGTGGTCGAGCAGATTGTTGAACTCGGCACCGCCGGTCGCCATTTGCAAACGGTTGATGCAGCCATAACCGCGATTATCGGTCAGCACGACTGTGATCTTGATGCCCATCATGACCGCGGTAGCCAGCTCCGAATTGGCCATCATATAGGAACCGTCGCCGACCATCACGATGATGTCGCGATCTGGTTCAGCCATCTTGATGCCAAGTCCGCCAGCAATCTCATAGCCCATGCAGGAGAAGCCATATTCCATGTGATAGGACATCGGGCGACCGGCTTTCCAGAGCTGGTGTAATTCACCCGGCATGGTGCCAGCCGCGCACATGACGACGGTATTTTCTTTTGACTGACGCTGCACTGCGCCGATCACCTGCATGTCTGTGGGAAGCTGGTTGGCATCACCGGGGGTCGCCGTGAAACGGTCCGCTGCTTCAAACCATTTATCTTTTAGACTGCGGTCGAGGGAGGGGCGTTTATAGCCCTTCAAAGAGTGCGACAGTGCCTCCAGCCCGATCTTCGCATCTGCTACAAGCGAGATCGAACCTTGTTTGTGACTGTCATAAGGTTGAACATTGAGCGAGAGCAGCTTTCGGCCCGGATGTTTGAACAATGCCCACGAGCCAGTGGTGAAATCCTGAAAGCGTGTTCCCACCCCAATGACCAGATCGGCGCTTGCTGCAACTGCGTTGGCACTGTCTGCACCAGTAACGCCGACCGGACCGAAATTGAGCAGATGATCCCAAGGCAAAGCCGATTTGCCGGCCTGTGTTTCGATAACCGGAATATTGTGGGTTTCTGCAAAGCTTATCAGTGCTTCATGGGCACCCGAATAATGCACGCCGCCGCCCGCAACGATAACCGGGGTCTTGGAAGCTTTGATTGCGGCAATTGCGGTTGCCAGTTCATTTTCATCGGCTGGCGGTCGCCGCCAATGCCAAACCTTTGGCGCGAAGAACTCTTCCGGCCAGTCATAGGCTTCGGCCTGCACATCCTGACAGAGAGACAGCGTGACAGGTCCGCAATCCGCAGGATCGGTCATTGTACGGAAAGCGCGCGGCAAGGCAGTCAGAAGCTGCTCGGGGCGGGTTATGCGATCAAAATAGCGGCTTACGGGGCGGAAACAGTCGTTGACGCTAACCGTTCCATCGTTGAAATCCTCGATCTGCTGCAAGACGGGATCGGGACCGCGATTGGCGAAGACATCGCCGGGAATGAACAAAACCGGCAGACGATTGACATGGGCGAGTGCCGCGGCTGTGACCATATTGGTTGCGCCGGGACCGATGGAGGAGGTGACAGCGCAAGCGCGTTTGCGACCCAGTTGTTTGGTATAGGCGATGGCCGCGTGCGCCATGGTCTGCTCATTTTGACCGCGCCACGTCACGAGCCTGTCGCGGATGCCATGCAGTGCCTCGCCAAGCGCCGCCACATTTCCATGGCCAAAAATCGCCCAGACACCAGCAATAAAAGGCTCGCCTTCGGGTGTCATCTGATTGGCAATATAGCGCACGAGAGCCTGTGCCGCTGTCAGTCGAACGGTGTTCATCTTTCCTCCCAGCGGAAATCCGCTTTCTCGCTATTTCAGATTCAGGCCTCCACCTGTTTCCGAGATGCGTTTATTTCTGTCGCAGCCTATCCCAAAGATCACAGAAACCGCGATAACGTTTTGCCATTTCGCCAACGGCATCCGTATCGCTTATCTTATCCGCAAGCCATTGCCGCGCGACATCTCCCAGAATGGTTCGACCAATGGCAAAGCCCTTCACCAGATCAAAATTGGCAGCAACTTTCAGGCTTGCTTCGAGTTCTTCCGCAGGCGCATCAAGCCCTAGAACGACAATGCCGCGCGTATAAGGATCATTGCGGGTTATGGCATCGCAGGTGTTTTGCCATGCCTGTTTGGTCGTAAGCGGTTCAAGTTTCCACCAGTCCGGATAGACGCCAATTTCATAAAAGCGTTCTATGACTTTGGCGGTGCTCATGTCATCGACAGGGGCAACCTTGGATGGAATGACTTCCAGCAGGAACTCCAAGCGATTACGCCGAGCGGCAGTGAAAAGCCGCTGCACGGTTTCTTCCTGCTGCATTTTCACAGTGTCACTGTCATCCGGGTGATAAAAGCAAAGCACTTTCACGACATGCTCAATAGGCCATTCAACAAGACCGCCGCAATCGGGACCGAGTTCGGGTTCTAGTTCCAGTGGTCGCGAGCCGGGCCATTCAGTTGGGCGTCCGATCCAAAGGCCAGTTCCAGCAGCACGATAAAGCGCGTCGCGCCCAAGCCTGCTGTCACAAAGGATGCCGTAGCCGTTTTGCCCGTCTGAAACCTCTAATGCAGCATTCAGGCACAATTCTTTGAATTGTCCGACTTTTTCATCGCTCGCACCGGCTTCCAGCGCCATCTCTTCAAGCTGAATACGATGATCAAAAGCGAAGACACGTATATGCGGCCAGTCGCCATTGCGGTTGGTTGACCAGTGCACCTGTTCGAGCGCCTGATCCTTGCGCAAGGCCTTGTCTCGAATGCCGCTTCGCAAGAAATATTGTAGCTCTTCCCAGCTAGGATAAGCCGGTGTGCAGCCATGACGCGATACGGCAAAGGCACCACAGGCATTGGCGAACTTCAGGCTGGTCGGCCAGTCTTCCCCCTTTAGCCAGCCGCGCAAAAGGCCAGACATGAAGCCATCACCCGCACCAAGCACGTTGAAAACTTCAATCGGAAAGCCTTCACCCGATTGTCCCTCGTCGAGATCGTCGGGAATGTTGCCTTCAAAAACCACAGCGCCCATCGGCCCGCGCTTACAAACCAGAGCGGCCTTGGTAACTTCGCGAACCGCTTTGAGCGCCTCAAGCGTATCGGTCGAACCGCCCGCGATATGGAACTCTTCCTCTGTGCCGACGATGAGATCAAACAGATGCAATGTCGATTGCAGCTTCTTGGTGACGGCAACGGATTCTATGAAGCGGTTCTCACCATCGCCATGGCCGGACAGCCCCCAGAGATTGGGACGGTAATCAATATCGAGCACCGTGCGGCTTTGATTTTCTCGCGCCAGCTTCAAAGCTTTGAGTACTGCTGCTTCCGTGCGCGGATGCGACAGATGCGTGCCGGTTGCCAGCACGCATCCGGCCTCGGCAATGAAGTCTGGATCAATATCATCCTCGCAAAGCGCCATGTCGGCACAGTTCTCGCGATAAAAGATCAATGGGAAATGTTCCTGATCGCGGATGCCGAGGATGACAAGTGCTGTCAGACGCTGCGGATCGGTAACAATGCCGCGTGTATCCACGCCTTCACGCGCAAGTTCGTTGAGCAGAAAGCGCCCCATATGCTCGTCACCCACGCGGGTTATGAGGGCAGATTTGAGACCCAGCCTTGCAGTGCCTGTTGCGATGTTGGTGGGGGAGCCGCCAACATATTTGTTGAAGGATGACATGTCTTCCAGAAGACCGCCAACCTGTGCGCCATAAAGATCTACCGAAGATCGGCCAATCGTAATCAAATCCAGCCGCTTCATGAAAGCCCTCCCTGGCGCATGTTTGTTTTATAGCTTGGAATGGCTGCTCGTGACTCAGAAGGTGCAGCAACCGTTCTATTTTTTATTAAAATAGATTTATTATTCTATTTCAACTGAAAAATAGAATGGTGATCTGCTTTTACGCGAGATTACGTTTAAGACTGGCGTGACGTGCCGACAGCCACTGAAAGCGTGATGGCGAGACAAAGCGTTGCCGAAAGCGAGCGGAACGCACCAAAATCAACTTCCGAAACCAGCAAAGACTGTGTGGCAAATCTGCTCATGGGGCTGACAATCGTGTCGGTGATCGCAATAACATCAATGCCACGCGCATGTGCACTTTCTGCCATGGCGATTGTTTCAGGGGAATATGGCGAAAACGAAATGGCAATCAGTACATCTCCTTTGCGGATTGCGTGCTGGTTTTCGAGCTTGCCGACAGTGCTGTGCAGCATGGCCGGAACCTGCATTTTTTCAAGCGCATAGGCGAGATAGCTTGCAACCGGAAATGCCCGGCGAACGCCAATAATATGGATAGTCTCAGCACGCGCGAGACGTTTGACTGCATCTTCCAGCGCTTGCGGCTCAATGGTTTTTAGAAGACTTTCAAGCGATGTGCGTCCCGCTTCAGCAAACTCCGCCAAAAGGGCGGGGGGGCTGCCTGCCGCGGTTTCGCGCAGATGTTCAAGACGCGTGGAATAATCGGGCCAGCCACCAGCATAGGATTCGCGAAACAGCTTCTGCATTTCCGAAAAGCCGGAAAAACCCAATATCTGGCAAAAGCGCATGAATGCCGAACTCTGAACGCCTGCGCCTTCTGCCATTTCAGCGACCGTCGAAACAGCAATGCGATCCTGATTGGCTGCCACAAAGTCCGCGCATTGTTTCAGGCGCTTGGGCAGGCGGTCTGCGACTTCGAGCAGTCTTGCCTCGAAGTCCTTGACACTGGAAGGTGCATTTGGTTGCGCAGCAGGGGCTTGTTCGGTGTGCATCGCCATCCTTTCAGACACGGTCTCTTGACATCCTGTATATCACAATCTAGCAAAATAGAATAAATATTCCATTGCACTTCCTTTCCTGCAATAGTCGGGAAATATGCAAAACGGAATAGGGAAACTGTTTATCGGTCAATCGAGGATGACCGTTTTGGGAGGTTGAAAGCAATGGTAACACGTCTTGCTCTGCTCGGTGCCGGTCGTATCGGCAAAGTACATGCGGCTGCAATTGCATCGGACAGGCGGGCGCAACTTGTCGCTGTTGCAGACGCCAACCCTGATGCAGCCAAAGCAATCGCTGATGCAGCAGGCGCGGAAGTGCGCACCATCGACGAGATTGAAAAATCAGCCGATGTGGATGCAGTGCTGATCTGCACACCCACCAACACTCATGCCGATCTGATTGAGTGTTTCTCCCGTGCTGGTAAAGCCGTGTTTTGCGAAAAGCCGATCGATCTCAACATTGAGCGCGTGCAGGCTTGTCTTGGCGTTATCAAAGAAACCGGCGGTAAGGTTATGCTCGGCTTCAACCGCCGTTTCGATCCGCATTTTGCGGCAGTGCGCAAGGCGATTGACGATGGGCGGATTGGCAAGGTGGAAATGGTCACGATCACCAGCCGCGATCCGGGTGCGCCGCCTGCGGAATATATCAAGGTTTCTGGCGGTATTTTCCGCGATATGACAATTCATGATTTTGACATGGCGCGTTTTCTGCTGGGCGAAGAGATTGAAACTGTATCAGCCTCTGCTTCAGTTCTGGTCGATCCAAAAATCGGTGAGCTTGGTGATTTCGATAGTGCCAGCGTAATCCTGACCACAGCGTCCGGTCGTCAGTGTGTGATTTCCAATTCGCGCCGAGCTTCCTATGGTTATGATCAGCGCATCGAAGTGCATGGGTCGGAAGGTGCGGTTTCTGCAGAAAACCAGCGTCCGGTTTCCATCGAAGTGGCTTCAAAGGATGGTTATACACGCCCGCCGCTGCACGATTTCTTCATGACGCGCTACACGGATGCTTATGCTGCTGAAATCACCTCGTTCATTGATGCAATTGATGGCGGCAAGGCACCCAAACCGTCAGCGGATGACGGTTTGAAAGCCCTGGCGCTTGCAGAAGCAGCCCTTCTTTCGGTGAAAGAAGGGCGCGCTGTGAAAGTTGCGGAAGTTCTGGTCTAAGCACGCATTTTCATTTGCCTTTTTTCGAAATCGGTTGCGATATGCGAACATGGCTTATGAAATAGACACGCTGCCGCTCGACGCGCTTTTTGTGCCTGTGGCCAATGCCACAGCCGCACTTACAAGGCTTGACGAGCGGCTTTCCCGTTCTCCGATCCGCGATGGTATGCTGGAGCGTATGCATTTCCAGGACGCGGTTGCTTCCATGTGGCTTGAAGGTGAATTGGTCCATCTGGAAGACCTTGTTCTCCATGATGCACTTATGGATAGCCGCACGCCAAGTCATGCGCTGACAATCGCTCATTCCGTGTTGCGTTTGCGCAGGCAGATTGCAAGCCGCTCGGCGAGCTGGGCTTTAAGTGCTGCCGGTATCCAGCAATTGCTGGGCCGCAGTATCGACGTGCGCACGGAAATGACCAAAGACTATGACGAACCGATGCCGGGCGATAGCGACCCTCTGTTTGACGATATTGATGCTCTGCTGGCTCGCACGGATGCTCTGCTCAAAGGGGTTGTTCAGGAAAAGCCAACACGGCAATCGCCAGAGATCGATCCACTTCTTTATGATGATGACTGGAATGAAGAAGCGCGCTTGCAGGAATGGCGCGATGTCTTTGATAAAACTGCCGGTTTGCCACCGCTTTTGCGTGCAGCATTGGTGCATGATGCGTGGTTTTCTCTGGAGGTGGTACAGCGTTCATCATGGGTTGGCCGCTTGCTCACAGCGGCTTTTCTGCGCCAGTCAGCTATTGCCACAGGGCATTTGCCAGCGCTGAGTATCGGCTTGCGTCTTAAAAGACCAGACGAGCGTCGTGCGCAAAGCCGGCTTGTCAGGTTGAAAACTTTCTTGGCGTCCATAGAGGAAGGCGCAGAGGTGAGTATGAAAGAGCATGACCGGCTAATGCTTGCTCGTGAGCAGATGCAGCGCAAGCTCAAGGGCCGTCGTTCCAACTCGCGGCTCCCCCAGCTCGTTGATATGATAATACGAAGTCCGCTTGTCTCAACGCAGATGGTTGAGAAAGAGCTTGAAGTGACTTCACAGGGGGCGCTCAAGCTGATCGTCGATCTTAATTTGCGGGAAATTACAGGCCGCGGACGTTTTCGTGCCTGGGGTCTTTTGTAGCCTATCTTTTCATGCATTTGCTGCGCAGATGGGCCGCGAAAAGCTGAAACTCATTGCGCCGTGCGGCATTTGCCCGCCATACCAAAGCAAGTGAACGGAAATTATGTTGTCCTTCAAAAGGCACGATGCTGATTTCGCTGCCACGCGTCACACCAGCTTTGATGGCCACCTCTGGCAAAAGCGTGACGCCCATCCCGAATTCAACAAGCTGTACCAGCGTCATGATACTTGTTGCATGAACATCACTGCCAGCCTGTGTGGGTTGTGAGCCAATGGCTGCCATCACGTGCTCGCGTAAGCAGTGGCCTGTTTCAAGCAGGAGAAAAGGCTGATCCTGAAGATCATTTGCGTCGATGCGATCACGGTTAGCAAGCACATGATCTCTTCGCACTGCAAGAAAAAACGGATCTTTGCCGATTTCCGCAACTTCGAAGTCGTCAAGATCATAGGGATGAGCAACCAGTGCCACATCAAGCGTGCCAGACCGCAGGCTGTCGAGCAAAGTGCGTGTCAGTCCTTCGCGAACGCTTAATTGCAGTTCAGGAAATGCCTGAGCGGTCGCAGGAAGAACTTTTGGTAGCAAAAATGGCGCGATAGACGGAATCACTCCCAATCGAAGACGCGTCGTCAACGGGCGTTCAGCCTGCTTTGCGTATTCGGGCAGCTCTTCAATCGACGCCACAATTTCCTGCGCGCGGTTCAGAAAATCTTCCCCCGCAGGCAGCAATTGCATGCGTCGACCTGTGCGGTCGATGAGAGTGACCCCGATTTCAGCCTCCAAAGCCTGAATGGCAGCACTGAGCGTGGATTGGGTAACGCCAACCGCCTCGGCAGCGCGTGAAAACGATCCTGCTTTCACAAGCGCAATGAAATAATGGAGTTGGCGCACACTGATGTTGAGCATTTTCTGACACTTGCTTTCATCGTTTTAAACGATGGATTTGATCGTTTTAATCGCTTTGACCGAATGGGTTGGAATGCCTATATATAGGGAGCAAGCAGATAGTTTTGAAATTTCTGAATTTTCTGCATAACAACGAATTTACAGGCAGGTATGAGATGCTCGGTATCGGTGACAAGCTTCCTTCTTTCAAAGTAACTGGCGTAAAGCCTGGCTTCAACTTCCACGAAGAAAATGGCGTTTCGGCTTTTGAAGACATCACCGAAACAAGCTTTGAAGGCAAGTGGAAGGTTATCTTCTTCTATCCTAAGGACTTCACTTTCGTCTGCCCAACGGAAATCGCAGAATTTGCTCGTCTGGCTTCGGATTTTGAAGATCGTGATGCGGTTGTTCTCGGCGGTTCGACCGACAACGAATTTGTGAAGCTCGCATGGCGCCGCGATCACAAGGATCTCGACAAGCTGCCAATCTGGTCGTTCGCGGACACCAACGGTTCACTGGTCGATGGCCTCGGCGTTCGTTCACCCGATGGCGTTGCTTACCGCTACACCTTCGTTGTTGATCCCGACAACACGATCCAGCACGTTTACGCAACCAACCTCAATGTTGGTCGCGCTCCGAAGGACACGCTGCGCGTTCTCGACGCTCTGCAGACCGATGAGCTTTGCCCATGCAACCGCGAAGTCGGTGGCGAAACGCTTAAGGCTGCTTAATCTGCCTTCAATTGCATGAGACAAGGCGGGTTAAGGCCCGCCTTTTGTTTATCAAGAGCTGACAAATTAAAGAGGGTTCCATGTCCATTGATGATCTGAAGTCAAAAATCCCGGATTTTGCCAAGGATGTTCGTCTCAATCTTTCCTCTATGGCAAGCGATGAAACGCTGACGCCACAGCAGAAATATGGCCTGTTCATCGCCTGTGGTATTGCTTCGCGCAACGCTGATGTACGCAAGGCGTTGGTTGCTGAAGCCACTGGGAAAATTGATGCCACAGTTGTTCAGGCTGCAAAATCGGCCGCGACGATCATGGGCATGAACAATGTCTATTATCGTTTCGTGCACCTTGCCACCAATAAAGATTATCGCACCATGCCAGCCAAGCTGCGCATGAATGTGATTGGTAATCCGGGTGTGGATAAGGTTGATTTCGAACTGTGGTCGCTGGCTGTTTCGGCAATCAATGGTTGTGGCATGTGCATTGATGCGCATGAAGACGTTTTGCGCAAAGCAAACGTGACGGCCGAGGTCATTCACACTGCAGCACGTTTCGCGTCGATCATTCAGTCGGTTGCCATTGCTCTGGAAGCCGCCGACACCGAATAGGTTTGAGTTCTCCAAAAAAAGCCCGCGCGGAGCGATCCACGCGGGCTTTTTTGTTGCGGTTCAATACAGCTTAGTTGTCGCGCTTGAACGAGATAAATGCGAAGCCAATCAGCGAGACGACGGCAGCAGCAGTCATGTAGTAGCCGACATAGGCAAAGCTATAATGGGTCGCGAGCCACGTTGCGATATAGGGGGCAACCGATGCGCCAAGAATGCCTGCCAGGTTGAAGGTCAGCGAAGCGCCGGTATAGCGAACCGAAGTCGGGAATGGTTCAGCAAGAGCCGCACCAATCGGACCATAGGTCAGCCCCATCAGCCCAAAACCGATTACGAGGAAGAGAAGAACGCCAGCTGTTCCGCTTAAGAACAATGGAGCCATGAGGAAGCCGTACAGACCAATGAGGAGTGTGACGATGATCATCACAGGTCGCATGCCGTATTTATCGGA
This sequence comes from Ochrobactrum sp. S1502_03, assembly GCF_044435015.1. Lineage (NCBI taxonomy): Bacteria > Pseudomonadati > Pseudomonadota > Alphaproteobacteria > Hyphomicrobiales > Brucellaceae > Ochrobactrum > Ochrobactrum sp. S1502_03. The sequence continues at coordinate 19,326 of NZ_JAYEXN010000013.1, read as the reverse complement.
AAGCAACGCTGCAACCGGAATGGTGAGGCCGAAGAAGATCACACCGACCATTTGCAAGATCAAAAACTCTTCACGGCTATAACCGAGTGCACGCGTGCCCCAACCAAGCGAAAACACGGTCATGAGGTAGAACAGAACGAAAGTTGCAACAGCGCCGATCGTTCCGAGGAACAGGCTTGCCTTATGCTTTTTGAAAAGTGTTGCGACGGGAACTTCAACGCGTTCAGCCTTGTCGATCGCCTTCTGGAATTCCGGCGTTTCAGCAATCTTCAGACGGATGAAGAGGCCAACACCAACCAGCAAAGCGCTCGCGATGAAGGGAATACGCCAGCCGAACGACATGAACTGTTCTTCAGTCAGGAACTCGGCAAGGATCAGGAAGATGCCTGTTGCGAGAATGAAGCCGACAGGCGCACCGAGCTGTGGGAACATACCGTACCATGTACGCTTGCCTTCCGGCGCATTTTCGGTTGCGAGCAGGACTGCGCCGCCCCATTCGCCACCAAGGCCAAGGCCCTGACCCAGACGGCAGAGAGCAAGCAGGAGAGCCGCCCATACGCCGATGGATTCATAAGTAGGCAGGAAACCGATGGCGACTGTAGAAATACCCATTGTCATCAGGGCTGCGACGAGCGTTGCCTTGCGGCCCACTTTGTCACCAAAGTGACCGAAAAGAGCGCCACCAATAGGTCGTGCGAAAAAGGCAATCGCAAAGGTTGCGAGCGACTGCAGCAGCGCGGAGTTGCCGTCACTGGCCGGGAAGAAAAGGTGCGGGAAAACGATAACCGCAGCCGTTGCATAAATATAAAAATCAAAGAATTCGATTGTTGTGCCGATCATGCTCGCGGCCAGAACGCGGCGCGCAGAATTTTTCTTCGGAACAACTGCCTGAGCTACAGTCATTGTTTCTATCCATATTTGTGGGCCGATAAATGTGTGGGGGGAGGCCCGAGATGTGCCTTCTTAGTGCCACAAAATACGAAACCGCAAGCTTAAAAGGGCTATCACGTAATTTTCTGATTTCGAATGTGGTGTTTTCGAAACAAAATGAACGCATGAGGTAATTTCAGGGAAAATGTCTGCGGCCTTTCAATTGCCTTAAGCCAGCCTTAAGCTGAAACTCAGAACATGGAATCACTATGACTCTGCAAGCCTTCAGACGCAGCAATATTGGTATGCGTTTTCGCAAACATTCTGTTTTGCGCATGCCTTCCCGTATGCTGATTGCTCTGTTCTCGTTGTTGTTTCTGGTTTCAACCCAGCTTTGTTATGCCATGGCGCATGATCGACCGCAGACGATAACTTTCACTGACTGTCACACGACTGTGCCGGTTGCAAAGCATGATGGTGGGCATTCAATGCCGATGGATCATGGCAAGAAGGCATCTGCCACCTGCGTAATGATGAGCTGTGGCGGCATCATACAGTTTAACTCCAGTGTCGCTTTGTTCACGCCCGATCACGAATTCGGCCTGCCGCCACGCGTCGCAGCATTGAACAGCAGCGATCCCTTCGGCGTTCTTCGACCTCCAATATCCAGCCAGATCTGATCTTTTGAAATGCTGTCGGTTTTTCGGCAGCAATGAGCGCATCGTGAAGTTTTCGATGCGCATTGATAGAGATTTATCTGGAGAATGATTATGAATAATATGACTCGCCGTCGTCTTTTGACGCTTGGAGTAAGTGCTGCTGCCTTATCCATCGTCCGGCCTTTTGAGACGTTTGCGCAAGGCACCCATCAGCATCACATGCAGCACGGTGCAGCCAGCACACAGGCAACAGTGCAGACTTTGCCTATTCCGACTTTAATTGAACCCGATGCAGCCGGTGTGGTGAAGCTGACTGTCCAGAAGGGCCGCCATGCTTTCACGCAAGGCAGCGATGCAGCATCTGCCGGAATAAATGGCACCTATCTTGGGCCGGTCGTTCGCCTTAAAAACGGGGAAGCTGTCACGCTTTCAGTCGAGAACGGTATGGATGAAGGCACAACGCTTCATTGGCATGGTCTTTTCGTTCCATCAGCTCTTGATGGTGGGCCGCATAACGTCATTGCCGCAGGCACTCGCTGGGAGCCGAAAATTACGGTCAACCAGCCCGCTTCGTTCAATTGGTTTCATCCGCATCTGCATGGTGACACTGCGCGACAGGCACATATGGGCATTGCCGGGTTGATGATCGTCAGCGATGGCAAGGATGGTGAGCGTGGTTTGCCTGAAACCTATGGCGTTGATGACATACCGCTCGTTTTGCAGGACCGCAGGGTTATCGATGGCGATAAGGTTTACCAGCCCGACATTATGGACCTGATGCATGGTTTTCGCGGCGACAAGCTCATTGTCAATGGCGTTATTGCGCCGCAAGCGCGCGTTCCCGCCTCAGTCGTTCGATTGCGTATTCTGAACGGTGCCAATGCGCGCAATTTTCACATTCGTCTTAGCGATGACCAACCGTTACAAGTCATCGCGTCGGACGGAGGCTATATAACGGCGCCCGATCCGGTCAAGCGCCTGACAATCAGTCCGGGCGAGCGTTATGAGGTGCTGGTCGATTTTTCCAAATCGAAAGATATAATCGATCTGCTGACAGCCAGTGATGACAGTGATGGCGATGACCAGCCTTTGATGCAGTTCATCATCGATGACAAAATCGAAGGTGCAATCAAAACCTTACCGGCAAAGCTTGATGGGCCGGAACAGCCGGATGAACAGCTTTCTGTTCGCAGACGGGCATATTTCTTCGATGAGCGTATGGCCGAGAACATGAAGCTTATGATGGGCGGCATGTCGAGCGATCCCCATTCTGGTCACAACATGGCACCCTCCAATATGGCAACCATGAGTGATCATGATATGCATAGCGGGCGAAGCAATGCTGATGCCGGGCCTGCGTTGCACGCTTTAACATCTGGCGTTCAGATGGCGATTGCGAAGAAGCCTTTCGACATGAACCGTATCGATGCGGAGGTTAAGCTTGGATCGTGGGAGATATGGGAGTTAACGACGAAAGAAATGGCGCATCCATTTCATATTCATGGAGCATCGTTCCGCATCCTTACATTGAATGATGAGGCGCCGCCACAGCATCAATCCGGGTGGAAAGACACGGCGCTGATTAACGGCAAGGCAGAAGTTCTTGTGCATTTTGATCGTGAAGCGACGCGCGATCACCCGTTTATGTTCCATTGCCATGTGCTGGAGCATGAAGACGTCGGCATGATGGCCCAGTTTGTTACGGTTTAAGTAACGAACTCACTAAATCCAGTGCGCGATACGGATCTTTGATCCGTCCGAGGAACGCGCGATATGGAACGGCGGCGGATCGACAACTGGTCTTTCGCCGCCGACCATATCAGCAACCAACCGCTTCTCGCGCTCACCTCGCGAAGCCGCTTGGGCTGCATAAGTTTCGAACGGGACTGACTCTTTTGTTGAAATGCCGTTCTGTAGCAGCTTTATTCGCTGTTTAGCCGCGATATCACCCTCACCGTAAGACGAGACGCTTCGCATTTTGAACGTGTTTAAAGAGAGAGTTTGATTCTCAGCGATTATCCGTGGCTTTTCGCACATAGGTGGGGAAACTGCGCATCGATCAACATAGACACCGTTGAGCTCGTATAGATGCGGAGTATCAGGAGAAACTTTTTCAATTGTTGCTTCTAATTTACAACAAGTGGAACTTCGAATCGAAGATTATCTAATAGAATCAATAATTTAAATAAGAAACCTACAAAAAAAATGGAGCGGGCGAAGGGATTCGAACCCTCGACCCCAACCTTGGCAAGGTTGTGCTCTACCCCTGAGCTACACCCGCTCGCGCCAGTCTTCTCTGAGAGAAGTCGTTTCCGTTAGGCAGGCGCTATATGGACTAATGATTTGCGGATTGCAACAGGGAATTTTACGTTTCGACGAAGTTATTCACAAAGCTTCAAAAGCGATTGTCCTAAGTGGGTGGCAGTTCCCAGCAGACCGTTGGCTGCGGCACTTCTGGCATGTGGGGCTGGCTATGCGCGTTGATTTCACCAGTTCTAGCCTTGCAAGCGATCAAAGTGTCGATTTGGAGGACTGGCCGACAGCCTGCTGTTAATCCGCGTGGCACATCGTTCTTATCGAATCGTGTCTGCGCGTGCTGGCTTGCCGCATGTTGATCTGTTGGAAATTGTGATCCAGCATATGGAAAACGGTTCTGAGGAAATCAGGCGGTTGGCCATAAAATTCAGAGACATCACTGGAGCCGTTGTAGCAAAAATCCCCAGCTGTTTTGCTTGGTATAATGCGTGAAAACAAACAGATAGAGCATTTTCAATTGCTCAGTCAAAATAGGAAGCGCTTTAGCCAGTAATTGCCAATTCTCATTTTCTAATCCGCTGAAAGCCTGTCAGGGGACGCGCCGTTTTTGCATTGACTGATTTTGTATCCAGGATATTGTGTCCAAAAGTTGGGAGGCTTTTCTTTGGCAGTTTTTGAGTGGCGCAGTCAGACCCGTTTGCTGGACGAAGTGGCTGAAGCACTTCGCGAGCGAATCTATGCGGGCGTTTATGCACCGGGTGCGATTCTTCGTCAGGAGCATATGGCTGCTGAATTTGGCATCAGCCGTACACCGCTGCGCGAAGCTTTGCGTGTTCTTGAGCGCGACGGCCTGGTCATTCATTTGCCGGGACGGGGTGTACGTGTGGCTTCGGCTGATCTCACACGCCTCATTGATGCTTATGCCGTGCGTGAAGTGCTTGATGGTGTTACTGCCCGTTTTGCGGCTGAACGGGCGACGGATGCGGATATTGCGGCCCTGCGCGCGCTTGTTGCGGGGCAGGGCGCTGTCGTCGATCCATGGGACCCGAAAGCTTACACGCAGTCCAACGTTGATTTCCATATGGCGATTATGAATGCAGCGGGCAATGACTCACTCATTCCCTTTGTTCCACTTCTTCGAATGACATCCCAGGTGTTTGCGCCGTCTTTTTCACTCTCGGCTGACAGGGCACGTGAGGCGATCCGCGAACATGGCGCAATTGTTGAAGCCATTGCCGCACGTAATGGCGAAGAAGCCGAAAAGCTGGCGCGGGCACATATTCGCGCAACCACGGCGAGACTGGAGGCTGAAAGACCTCTGCGGGAGAATGAAAATGAAACATGAAAACACAACCGGCGGAGCAGGTCTTCTGCGCTATGGCAATTTCATTGCAGGTCAATGGCAGGACGCTGTCGGTGGCGAGCTTATTACCCTTAAAACCCCCTCTGACGGCAGCGATCTGGCGCTGATTGCACGTGGTACAAAAGCTGATATTGATCTGGCTGTCGCTTCTGCGCGTTCAGCACTTTCGGGTGATTGGGGTAAGCTTACGGCAACGGAACGCGGCCGGGTTCTGCATCGCATTTCCGAGGAAGTACTAAAAAACATCGATCTCCTGACTGATCTGGAATCAAAAGACGTTGGCAAGCCGGTGACGCAGGCACGCGCCGACGTGGTGGCACTGGCGCGCTATCTGGAATTTTACGGCGCTTCCGCCGACAAGGTTCATGGTGACACACTGCCTTACCAAAATGGCTTTACGGTTCTGAGCATCTATGAGCCACATGGTGTGACTGGTCACATCATTCCTTGGAATTATCCGATGCAGATTCTTGGCCGCAGCCTTGGTGCAGCGCTGGCCATGGGCAATGCGGCAGTGGTGAAGCCAGCCGAAGAGGCTTGTCTGACCATTCTTGAGTTTGCGAAAATTGCTGAAAAAGCCGGTCTGCCAACAGGCGCATTGAATATTGTAACCGGGCTTGGTGCGGAAGCGGGCGCGGCCCTGTCCGAACATCCCGACATCAACCACATCTCCTTTACCGGATCTGTCCGAACTGGTGAGGCTGTACAGGCGGCTGCTGCGAAAAACACGGTGCCCGTAACGTTGGAACTTGGCGGCAAGTCGCCACAGATCGTCTTTGCCGATGCGGACCTTGATCGCGCCGTTCCGTTTCTCGTCAATGCCGGCATTCAGAATGCGGGTCAGACCTGTTCTGCTTCATCACGTATTTTGGTCGAACGCAGCATTTACGAAGACGTCATTGCCCGAATGAGTGAACGCTATCGTGCTTTGACAGTTGGACCGGCCAGCACTGATCCCTCTGTTGGCCCAGTTGTGTCGCAGCGTCAGAAGGCAATTGTCGAGAGCTATCTTGCGCTTGCAAAGCAGGATGGTCTGTCCATTGCTGCTCAGGGTGAGATGGTCGCAGATGCGCCGGAAGGTGGAGCCTATGTGCTTCCGACATTGATCCGGGATGTGCCCGCTGATCACCGTTTGGCACAGGAAGAAATTTTCGGTCCGGTGCAGGTTATTCTACCTTTTGATACCGAAGAAGAAGCCATCGCGATTGCCAATGGCACGCACTATGGGCTTGTTTGCGGTATTTGGAGCAATGATGGCAGTCGTCAGTTCCGCCTTGCACACGCTATTCATTCCGGTCAGGTGTTCATCAACAATTACGGAGCCGGCGGTGGCATTGAACTGCCATTTGGTGGTGTGAAAAAGTCCGGTCATGGCCGCGAAAAGGGCTTTGAGGCACTTTACGGCTTTGCCTCGCTGAAAACGATCTCCGTGTATCACGGATAAATATCGCAGTTTCAGGAACAATGGGAACCGGTTTCCCGTCTGAAAATGCGCAGGAAATTGCATTTTGGAGAATGACAGTGTCGCTTGAAGGTAAGGTCGCGCTCATTACAGGAGCAGGTTCGGGATTTGGCGAAGGCATGGCAAAGCGCTTTGTTGCAGGCGGCGCGAAGGTCGTTATCGTCGACCGAGATAAAGTGGGAGCCGAACGTGTAGCGGGAGAAATCGGTGATGCAGCACTCGCTGTCGCCGCCGATATTTCGAGCGAAGCGGATGTGGATGCAGCTGTCGAGGCTGCAATTTCGAAATTCGGCAAAGTTGATATTCTGATCAACAATGCCGGTATCGGACATAAGCCGCAAAGTGCTGAACTGGTTGAGCCCGATGAGTTTGATCGCATTCTGGGCGTCAATGTGCGTGGCGTTTACCTTATGACGCGCAGGCTGATTCCGCATTTCAAGGCCAATGGGGAGGGGGTCATCCTCAATGTTGCCTCGACAGGCGCGGGGCGTCCGCGGCCGAATCTCGCCTGGTATAATGCCACCAAAGGCTGGGTTGTTTCTGTAACCAAAGCGCTTGCAATCGAACTTGCACCGGCAAAAATTCGTGTTGTCGCGCTCAATCCGGTTGCGGGTGAAACACCGCTTCTGACCACATTTATGGGCGAAGACAGCGAAGAAATCCGCAAAAAATTTCGCGATTCCATTCCGATGGGCCGGCTTTTGAAACCTGATGATTTGGCTGAAGCTGCGGCTTTCCTTTGCTCGCCTCAAGCCTCTATGATTACAGGGGTTGCGCTCGACGTGGATGGCGGGCGTTCGATTTAAATAATTATAGGAAAAGGGGAGTCATGGGTAAGCTGCTGAAAGCCGGGCTGATAACAGCCACGATGCTGGCATCGATCAACGGTGCTTTTGCAAAAGACACACTGGTGGTTGGCGAAGTGCTGGAGCCGCCGGGCCTTGATCCGACGGCAAATGCTGCAGCTGGTATCAGACAGGTTACCTATGCCAATCTTTATGAAGGTTTGGTGCGTATTGTTGAAGATGGCACCGTCAAACCGCTTCTCGCGGAAAGCTGGACGGTGTCCGACGACAAGAAAACCTATACATTCAAGCTGCGCGAAGGCGTGAAGTTTCACGATGGCACGCCGTTTGATTGCGCGGTGGTAAAGTTCTCCTATGAGCGTGCAGTCGCCCCAGATTCCACCAATGCGCAGAAGGGCCTTTTTGAGCCGATCGCAAGCACACAATGTCCTGATCCTGCGACGGCTGTTGTCACCCTCAAACGCCCAAGTTCGAACTTTTTGTTCAATATGGGGTGGGGCGATGCAGTAATGATTGCGCCTAATTCTGCACCTGACAACAAGACCAAGCCGGTTGGCACGGGTCCGTTCAAGTTCAAGCGCTGGGTACAGGGCGATCGCGTAGAGCTTGAACGCAATCCCGATTATTGGGGCGAGCCTGCAAAGCTCTCAGCCGTCACTTTCCGTTTCATCAGTGATCCATCGGCTGCCGCAGCTGCCATTCTTGCTGGTGACATTGATCTGTTCCCGATGTTTCAGGCACCGGAGCTGATCAGCCGTTTTGAGAGTGATGACAAGCTGCATGTTGAAGTTGGTGATACGGCAGGCAAGGTTCTGCTGTCGCTTAACAATGCAAAAGCACCTTTCGACAATGTAAAAGTTCGTCAGGCACTGGCCCACGCTATCGACAGCAAGGGCCTGATTGAAGGCACTTACGCCGGGTTTGGTACGCCAATCGGATCACATTACGCGCCGGTCGATCCGGGCTATGTCGATTTGTCGGAAACCTATCCTTATGATCCGGCGAAAGCAAAACAGTTGCTGGAAGAGGCCGGTATTCCGGCTGGCACGTCAATCACCATCACGCTCCCACCACCGGCCTATGCGCGTCGTGGCGGCGAGATCATTGCCGCGATGCTGGCAGAAGTCGGTATTCAGGCCAATCTGGTGCCAATGGAATTTGCGCAGTGGCTTGATCAGGTGTTCAAGCGTTCGGATTTTGATGCGACGATCATCGCGCATACCGAACCGCGCGATCTCGATATCTATGCGCGTGATAAGTACTACTTCAACTATAACAGCCCGGAATATAAGGCGCTCTACAAAGCCTATGCCGAAGCTGGCAGTGATGAAGAACAACTCGAAATCGTCAAGAAGCTACAGGAAAAGCTTGCCGCCGATGAGCCGAATATCTTCCTTTATGCGCTGCCAAAAATTGGTGTGTGGAACAAGAACGTGAAGGGTGTGTGGAAGAATATGCCGATCCCAGCGAACGATCTCACACAGGCATACTGGGAAAACTAAAATGGTTTCGCCCCGATGCGTAATGCAAAGGGGCGAATACTGACACGAAGAATGGCTATGCGCTCCATAAAAACAAGGGGAAGGCGCTTGGCAGATTGGAATGTGGAAAGTGGGAAATCCTGCTTTCCAAGGAGGTCGCATTGCTGGCTTATATATCCGGGCGGTTCGTATCGCTCTTACTTACGACGCTTGCGGCTTCCGTCATCGTCTTTTTGCTAATGCAGGTTTTGCCGGGAGATCCCGCAGCCGTGATCCTCGGGATCAATGCGCAGCCGGAAACACTGGCTGCATTGCATCAGCAGCTGGGTCTCGATCAGCCGCTCTGGTGGCGCTATCTTTCGTGGATCGGTGGCTTTCTGAAAGGTGATTTCGGCACAAGTTACACCTATTCAGTGCCGATCAGTGAATTGCTCGGCCCGCGCATTATGGTCACGCTGCCGCTGGCTTTGCTTTCCATGTTGCTTTCGGTGGCAGTTGCCATTCCGGTGGGCGTTTATGCAGCATCAAAACGCGGCAAGACTGGCGACGTCCTTTCCATGGGCGTGGCACAGGTTGGCGTTGCTATTCCAAATTTTTGGCTCGGACTGCTTCTCATCCTTTTGTTTGCTTTGCAGCTTGGATGGTTCCCGGCTTCGGGTTTCGCTGGCTGGGAAGATGGGGTCTTGAACGGCCTTCGGTCGTTGTTTTTGCCCGCTTTGGCTCTTGCTTTGCCGCTTGCCGCCATCCTTGCCCGTGTCACACGCTCGGCGGTGATTGAAACATTGGGCGAAGATTTTGTACGCACCGCGCGCGCCAAGGGGCTGACACGCAAGGCGGCACTCTGGCGGCATGCGGTACCCAATGCACTGATCCCCGTTGTCACCATCATCGGCCTGCAATTTTCATTCTTGCTGGCGGGAACCATCATCATCGAGAATGTTTTTAATCTCCCTGGCCTGGGGCGTCTGGTGTTTCAGGCGATTGCACAACGCGATCTTGTGACCGTGCAATCACTGGTAACGCTGCTCGCCGCATCTGTGATTGCCGTCAATTTCATTGTTGATCTGGTCTATGGCTTCATTGATCCCCGCCTTTCGACAGGAGGCAACCGATGAGTGATGTTCAGGTGTCCGCCAAACCAAACCGCTTTCGGACATTGTTTTTAAGCCGTAGCCTTATGATTGGCGCGTTGGTTACAGTTATTCTGGTGGCAATGGCTGTCGCGTCCTATTTTTGGACGCCCTATTCGCCAACCGCCATGAATTTCCGCGATAAATTGCAAGGGCCAAGCCTCTCACATCTGTTTGGCACAGATAATTTTGGCCGCGATGTCTTTTCGATGATCATGGTTGGTGCGCGCAATTCCATCGCTGTGTCACTTATTGCCGTGTTGGTTGGCGCGGGTATTGGCATTCCGCTTGGAGCGTTTGCTGCGGCGCGCGGCGGAATGATCGATGGTTTTGTGATGCGCATGACCGATCTGGCCTTTGCATTTCCGGCATTGCTGACCGCCGTCATCATCACGGCCATTTTTGGCCCCGGTGCGGTTAATGCAATGATTGCCATTGGTATTTTTAATATTCCGGTCTTTGCCCGTGTCACACGTGGTGCATCGCTCGGCCTATGGAAACGCGAATATGTGCAGGCAGCGCGCTGCGCAGGGCGCGGCGATATATCGATCACGCTTTTGCATGTACTGCCCAATATCAACCATGTGTTGATTGTGCAGGCAACAATCCAGTTCGCACTCGCAATCGTTGCCGAAGCCGGCCTGTCTTATGTTGGACTTGGAACGCAGCCACCAATGCCAAGCTGGGGCAAGATGCTCAATGATGCGCAGACATTTATCTATGACGCGCCGTGGCTCGCAATTTTCCCCGGCCTTGCGATCACCTTCGCAGTTCTGGGTCTGAATATGCTGGGTGATGGTTTGCGTGACGTGCTTGACCCACGCGTGAGGAGGCAGAGATGACCACACCTTTGCTTGAAATGGACAACATGTCCGTCGAATTGCCATTTGGCGTGCGCACGGCTGACATCGTGTCGGGCATCACGCTTACGCTTAATCGCGGCGAACGGCTTGGAGTTGTCGGAGAATCCGGCAGCGGCAAGTCCATCACAGCCCTTGCCGCCATGGGCCTGCTGCCTGACCGAATGCGGGTGCGTGGCACATTGCGTTTCAATGGTCAGGATCTGGCGAATATGCCGGAAGCGCAGCTTTGTAAAATGCGCGGACGGCGCATGGCGATGATCTTTCAGGAGCCGATGACCGCGCTCAATCCGGTTAAATCCATCGGCGCACAAATTGCAGAAGGACGTCGACTGCATTTGGGTGAAAGCCGAGCTGACGCGGAGCGCAAAGCGCGCCAGCTTCTCGACCGCGTTGGTTTGCCTGCACCGCGCTTTAATCTTGAGCTTTATCCGCATCAGCTTTCAGGTGGCCAGCGCCAACGCGTGATGATTGCCATGGCGATTGCCTGCGAGCCTGATCTGCTGATCGCCGACGAACCAACAACAGCGCTCGATGTGACTGTTCAGGCGCAAATCCTTGATCTGATGGATGATCTGATCAATGAAACTGGAACGGCCCTGATGCTGATCACCCATGATCTTGGCGTGGTTTCAGAAATGACCGACCGCATTGCCGTCATGTATGCAGGACGCATTGTCGAAACTGGCCAAACGGACGCTGTATTTCATCGCATGGCGCATCCTTATGCGCGGGGCCTTTTCGCAGCTTCTCCTCATGGGGCTAATCTTGTGAGAGATCATTCACAGCCGCGACAGCGCCTTGCCGCAATTCCGGGCGTTGTGCCAGACCCGCTGGCACGGCCGCCTTATTGCAGCTTCGCGGATCGATGTGCTTTTGTCGAAGATGACTGCCGTCAAATCATTCCACCGCTTGATCTTATTGGTGAAAGCGAAGGAACAAGCCATCGTGCCGCCTGTCTTCATCCATGCGAAGGCGAGGTGATCGCATGAACAAAATGATTTTGCAGGTTCGCAATGTCGTGCGCGAATATCAGCTGCCGCGCCCATCCTTTCTTTCGAAACCCGGATCACTGCGTGTTCTGCATGGTGTGAATGTCGAGATTGAAGCCGGACAAAGCCTTGGTATCGTTGGTGAAAGTGGATCGGGAAAGTCCACGCTCGCACGTGCCGTCATGGGATTGGAACGTCCCCAGTCGGGCCAGATTCTGATCAATGGTCAGGATATTTACGCCCTTGATCGTTCCAGCCTACGCGAAGCGAGAAAAGGGTTTCAGGCAATTTTTCAAGACCCTTATGGCTCTCTTGACCCGCGCCATACGGTCAGGCGCATTATTTCAGAGCCGATTGTGTCTCTGGAGCGCGGCACAAGTAGCAAAGAGCGTGATGAGCGCGTGGCGGAAGTGCTGGAAGCCGTTGGCATGCCGAAAGCTTCCGCCGAAAAATATCCGCATGAGTTTTCTGGCGGACAACGCCAGCGTATCGCAATCGCTCGCGCATTGATCACCAAACCCGCGCTCATCGTTGCTGACGAACCCGTTTCGGCGCTTGATGTTTCTATTCAGGCGCAGGTTCTTAATCTGATGATGGATTTGCAGGAAAAATTTGGCCTCAGCTATCTGTTTATCAGCCATGATCTTGGCGTTGTGCGCGCAATCACCGACCGCGTGGCCGTGATTTATCACGGCAATATTGTCGAACAGGGACCGACGAACGAAGTCTTCGACAACCCGCAGCATGATTATACGCGCGCGCTTGTCGATGCTGTGCCCAAGCCGTTTGCAGGACGCCGCAAACGCGCACGGCGCGTTGATTCTACACTCAGATTGCCGGAATGAAATAAGGGAACACCATGTCTGAACTTGCCGATTTGTCAGCCGTCGAACTCGTCTCCGCTTATAAAGCCAAATCCCTTTCTCCCGTTGAGGTTACGCAAGCCGTTATTGAGCGTATCGAAGCTTATGAGCCAAAGCTGAATGCGCTTTGGGCTTATGATCCTGATGCAGCACTTGCATCGGCAAAAGCTTCAGAAGAGCGTTGGGCGAAGGCGATACCTGCTGGTCCGATTGACGGTGTGCCGCTGACGATCAAGGAAAACATTGCCACGCAAGGCACAGCCGTGCCGCTTGGTTGTGCGGCATTGCCGCTTAAGCCTGCTGCGGTTGATGCCCCGCCCGCAGCACGCACCCGCGAGTCCGGTGGTGTGCTTTTGGCAAAAACAACCATGCCTGATCTTGGCATGCTCTCGTCGGGTCTTTCGAGCTTTCATAAACTTGCACGCAATCCATGGGATCTGACTACCAATCCGGGTGGTTCAAGTGCCGGTGCAGGCAGTGCAGGGGCGGCAGGTTACGGCCCATTGCACATCGGGACCGACATTGGCGGCTCCATTCGTTTGCCAGCAGGCTGGTGCGGACTGGTTGGCCTAAAACCGTCTTTTGGACGTATTCCGATTGATCCGGCATTTCTTGGCCGCGTTGCAGGGCCAATGACGCGAACTGTTGCTGATAATGCGCTTTACATGTCGGTGCTTTCGAGACCCGATCGCCGCGATGCCATGAGCCTTCCTTATCAGGACATTGACTGGATGGACCTCAATATCGATGTGAAGGGCCTAAAGATTGGACTTTGGCTTGATGCCGGTTTTGGCGAAACAACCGGTGAGGAAACCCGTTTGGCCGTTGAGGCCGCAGCTAAAGCTTTTGCGGATGCAGGAGCGATTATCGAGCCGGTTGAGCCTTTCCTCAATCGCACCATGATTGACGGTCTTGATCGCTTCTGGCGTGCCCGCTCATGGGCAGATGTCTCGAAAATGACGCCGGAAAGTCGCGCTAAAATCCTGCCTTATATTTATCAGTGGACGGAAACTGCGAAATCGCTGACCGGCGAAGAAGTCTATACGGGCTTTGCGCAGATTGATGCTATGCGCTACGCAGCATTGGCCGCATCGAAAAACTTCGATTTTATTCTTTCGCCAACCTCGCCGATGCCGACCTATCCGGCGGAATGGGCTTCTCCTGTCAATGATCCGCAGCGTCCGTTCGAGCATATCGCATTTACCGTTGCGATGAATATGTCGGAGCAGCCAGCAATTTCAATCAACTGCGGCTATACGTCGAAGGGATTGCCGATCGGATTGCAGATTTTCGGGCAGCGCTTTGATGATCTGGGCGTGCTTCGGCTTGCAAAAGCTTATGAGGATATGCGACCAGCGCAAAAGCCATGGCCCATCATTGCAGGATAGAAAATGGCCGCGTCATGCGGCCTTTTTCTTATTTTGGTCTGAGCGGCGAACGTTCTTTATAACGATCCACTGCGGTGAGCTTCTGGATCAGCGGATCGGCATCGCGCCACGCGTAAATCTCCGTGCGCAAATATTCGAGTTCGGCCTCGAGTTCATCTTCCCCGATTTCTGTCCACCAGGATTTCGGACGTCCATCGCTGCCATCTGACCAGCGATAGCGGCGCTCTTTCAGCTTGTCTTTCATTTCAAAAGGGCTGTTTTCGGCATAAATTCGCAGCCGCGATTTCTGGCTTGATTTGAGCAATTCGGCAAAAGGAGTGGTCTTTCCCGATTTTTCCTTCAAAACGGCAAGCAGCGCCTGACAATCATCTTCGGCCCGGTGACCATTATGGAAATATCCGCTCTGGCCGATCAGATAGCCGAGCTTGGTTCCTTCAAACCCGCGTGCAGTCCAATCGATTTCCTTGACCGAACAGGCCCAGGGCTTGTTCTCGAAAACCGGCGAAAAACGCTCCAGAAAAGGCCGGTCAAAGCCCGCATTGTGCGCGATGATAATGTCAGCTTGAGAGATCAGCGCTTCCAGCTTTGCGCGCGGAATAATCTGTCCTGCAACCATTTCATCCGTAATGCCGGTGATGCGGGTTATTTCTGCCGGAATGGGTTTCGATGGCTCCTGCAAGGCGCTAAAAGTTGCGCAGACATCACCAATTGATCCATCATCCGCATAGCGGAAGGCCACTGCACCAATTTCAATAATTTCTTCCTGCGCGGCACTCAGCCCTGTTGTTTCCGTATCGACCACAACGCCAAGCCGTGGAAAAGTGAGCTTATCAGCATCTGGCACGGTCGGCGGCGGATCAAGGCGCTGTAATATGCGGTAACGCCCGCTGTCTTTAAGAAGTTTGACCATTTCCGCTTCATCAGGACCCGTCATTTTTCCGTTTCTGGCGCGGGCAGGGCGCCGTGCTGTCCGTTTTTCCTCATCCACAACGGGAGGAGTAAAGAGGTCGAACTGATGGCGCATTTCATTTCTCCGCAATAAGGCAGCATCCTTATGCCCTTTGGGATGGACAAGGCGTGAAGCAATAAAATGGCATTTTGTTAACTCTGTACCAAGCCCGCAATATAATTAGTAACAGGTAATACCGGTGACTTGGCTCCACTGGGCACCTGTTGGCGAGAGGGCCGCACAAATGTCGGACGAGATTCAAAGCGTCAATTTCAATCCCGATGAATAGATGCTGAGAAATCGCTACGCCGCAGACATGATCACTTACTGTATCTGTGGATAAAAAATTCCATAAAAGACACCCCGAAGACCATGTGCCCGTTCGATATGATTGTTTATCATCAATTATTAGTTTTCACTTATAAAATGTACTCTGAAACTTAAATTCAGATCTACTTATAATCAACAAAAGTTACCTTGACTTTCCAAATTGTATGTCGTTCGAAGTAACATTGAATTTGAATTTTTAACTGTTTTTTAACCTGCAGGATTACACGTGAAGTTCGTCCCACCTTTGCTGATCATGCTATTTGCAACGACGATATGCGGCGTATGGATGCTGGATATGAAGCGCAGGCATATGCTGTTTTTCGGATTGAGCTTTGCAACTTTCACATGTGGGTTGCTGGTCCAGATATTGCAGGTTTTTCCGCGCCTTGAGGTTGCGGCCCTTGTGGCAACGGCGTTTTATCTTGCTGCGTGTCTTATGTTTTGCGAAGCGGTCATGCTGCGGCTTGGGAAGCAGTTTTCACCATTTGCAGGTAGCTTCATCTGCGCAATAACGCTGATTAGTATCGGTTATATGACGCATGCGGGCATGCCCTACGGGGACATGACAACAGCTGCCAACTTTGGCTTGGGCTCTTTGCTGACCATTCTTTGTTTCAAGTCTCGGGAATGGCGCAAAGGCGATTGGGTTGAGCGTATTTTTCACGATGCGCTGATTGTTTTCGCAGCCCATTTCTTTTTGCGCAGTGTTTTCACAATTGGAATGCTCAATGACGTCTTAAGCCCTGAGCAGCTTGTCGAGTCGCGGTATTGGGGGATCGCCACGATCGGACTTTCCTTCGCAGGGGTATTGTTAGGTCTTCTGATTTTGGTGGTCGCAACCTCTGATGTCATCAACGAATTGCAGCATGAGCGGGATGCAGATCCCATGACCGGTATCCTCAACCGCCGCGGACTCGAACGATATGCTAACAAGTGGCTAGCCACGGAGGATTACCAAAATCATGCCATTATCATGGCTGACATTGATCATTTCAAGGCAATTAACGATGACTTCGGTCATGCTGCCGGTGATCAATTGCTGATAGAGTTTTCAAACCTGCTACGCAGCATCGCAGATGGCAGCAGTATCGTTGCTCGCATTGGCGGGGAGGAGTTTCTATTGCTTGTAAAAGGTACACCGGAGCAATGTGAAATGTTCGGCAATAGGCTTTGCAACAAAATTGCGCGCTATCCTTTTTCGGTTTTGCCTCCTGGGCGCCGGGCGACCAGCAGTTTCGGTATTGCAATGCTGCGCCAACGTGAGACGTTATGGGCAGCCGCCGAGCGCGCCGATATAGCTTTGATGCGCGTAAAAAAGCGAGGCCGTAATCGAGTGGGTGTTGAAGGACACGAGTTCCCGAGCGCCGTCCATGCTGATTATCTTCTCACGGCTTGATATAATTGTTGAGCAAAATTTTCGTTATATCTCCTGCTAAAATTCGGAGCGTAAATAATTTAGTTACCATAATTCTTCATGCTGGGCATGGCTTTCCAGTCAGCGCTTCGAAGCAAACCTATTCGCTTTTTCGCCGAATTCTTGTTGCAAAGGGCTGGCTCGAAATTTTATTTTATTCGGGTTTAGTACAATGGCGCTGGTTACAGATACATTTGATTCAAGATTTCAGTTTAATATAAATATCTGGAAACCCTTTACTGCACAGCAGCGCAGCAAACTGGCGCGTTTTGTTACATTTACCTGTGCCGGGCTGATTGCAGGCAGCTGCATGATAGGGGCATTCGGCGTTATGGAAGCGGTTTTGCCTGCTTTTGTACCTTTCGCCCCGGTTATGCGACGTTTACCCGAAGCCATGCCACGACAGCTTGGAGTGGTTAATCACAAAATCGGTATAGATCATGTGATCCGTCAACGTTTTATCGAAGCCTATACTGCCAATATGCCTTATTCCAATCTCGATTGGCATCGTAACAAGCTGGATCACGATGCCAATATTATTGCTGATATCGGCGCCGAAGGTATCGTTGAAGAAAAGCCGGCAGCAGTAGCGCCCATAATCGAACCTCGCGCTGAGCGCGTGCCGTTTACTCCGGCAGCCGAAGCAAGCCCGGCGGTGACAGTTGTCCCTCAAACTGCTCCTGATCGGGTTCCACTGCAGGCTTCTGCTAAAGCAGTGCCTGAATTGTTTGTGCCTGAAGATGTACCGCTGCCGTCGCGCAAGCCAGTTGTTGCACAGCCGCGCAAGCAAGAGGCTGCAAAACTGGCCTACGCACCGGCGACTGAAAAGACCGAAGAGCCAAAGCACGAGGGCCTTCTCAGACGATTGTTTCGATCACCGATTGCTAAGCATGCAGCGATTTATGATATTTCTGCCGCAACCGTCTATTTGCCGAACGGTGAAAAACTGGAGGCGCATTCAGGCATTGGCGCGATGCGCGATAATCCGCGTTCTGTCACACAGAAAAACCGTGGTGCAACACCACCGCATACTTACAATTTGCGGATGCGCGAAAGCTTGTTTCATGGTGTGGCAGCAATTCGCCTGACGCCGGTTGATGGCCGCAATCCACATAATCGCGATGGTCTTCTTGCGCATACCTATATGCTGGGACGAAATGGCGATTCCAACGGCTGCGTTGTGTTCAAGAACTACGAGCGTTTTCTGCGCGCCTTTAAGCGCGGCGAGTTTGATCAATTGATCGTTGTTGAACATATGAATCCGACGCCGTCGCGCGTGGCTTCCGTTTTATGACGGCAGCGATCTGATCCCAAGCACAGGGCAGGGCGGATGCCTGACCCTGTGCTTGGGTTTCATTACCGTTGGGCGACAGGACGTATCAGCGGCGTAACGCGGCGGATCGTAACACGTCGATTTTCCTGTTCCGCAGATTGCGTGCGGATTTTCAGAAAGCGCTCGCCATAGCCTTGCGTTACCAGATTTTCAGCCGGGATATCATAGACTTCGGTTAACAGGCTCGCAACCGATTCTGATCGCTTGTCAGAGAGAATAAGGTTGGACAAATCCGAACCGACTGCGTCTGTGTGACCTTCAATGAAGAAGGTTTCTCCGGGATCTTTCTGAAGCACTTTATGCATTGCATCCGCAACTTTGCGCAGGGTTTTGGCCTGAGACAGCGATATCTCCGCACTGCCTGTTGCAAAGTGAATTGTATCAAGATCGATACGACGCACCTTATCGCGTAGACGCGCTGAGTGTCTGACTTCGTCAATTGTATAGACGCGTTCGATGCGCTCCACAGGCGGCCTTGCGAGGAAATTATAGAAGTCCCGATCGGGATCGTCGGCAACATCGATGATATAATCACGAACCGGCACAGTCAGACGCATCGGCGGCAGATCGTAGCCCACATCGACAATTGCCGCGCGCGGCCCATCATCATAGTCAGGCGCATACATCATCAGATATTCATTGCCATCATCATCTATACGGGATCGCTGAATAATATCGCCATAGCGATTATAAACAGTCACGATTTCATAACCGTCAGGGCGCACGATTGTTTCGCGCAAGCGTCCACCGGGGAGTTCGTCATAATAGGAACGTTTGGCATCGCGACGCAGGCGAGGGCGGTCATCCCCACGTACAAAGATACGATCTCCAGTTTCCAGAATGACGCGATTGTCTACCTGCTCTATAACTTTAACATTCGTCACGTTGTTATTGACGTTGTTTACATTATTGACAGTCGTATTATTCACTACGGTATTATTCACAACCGTATTGTTGATGATATTCGTTGTGTCCGGCACGGCAAAGACGGGGGCTTGTTCTTTACGAACCCCTTCTTCTCTGAGATTTGCTTCCATCCTTTTGGGCAATTCAGCCTTCAGAGCGTCAGGATGTTGGTTTTCACGCGGAACTGAGCCGGTTGGGCGACTAATTTCCATCGAGAATTGAGCCATGTGAACCTACTCCCCCGCTATGAGCGATGGGAGCAAC